>JBGQCL010000078.1:0-31139 GCA_041495365.1 Kofleriaceae bacterium
GATCTCGCGCTCGCGTTCGGGGCGGCCGGCGCGATGGGCGGCATGCCCGAGAAGGTCGACGGCGTCGTCCTGATCGCATCGCCCGATGCGCGCGCGCTGTTCGACCAGGCCGGCGCGATGAACCCGACGATCAAGGGCCTCGGGGTCACCGCCGACGGCAAGCTGCACGACCTCCACGTCCCGCTGCCGGTGCCGCTCGCGCTGTCCGCCGGCGTCGGCGACCGCCTGATCGTGGTGACCGCGGGCGATCAGGGCCGCCAGGCGGGTGACAAGCTGATCGGCGCGCGGGCCGGCGCCCGGGCGCCGCTGTTCGCGATGACCTACGACGTCGGCAGGGCCATGGACCTCGCGACGAAGGCCACCGGCGCGGATCCGGGCGCCGCCGTCCCCGAGCTCGCGGCGTTCATCGCGAGCATGAAGGACGTGATGGGCCGCGTGACGGCAACGATCGACGTCACCGACCACGGCCTGGCGATGTGGAGCTCGATCGAGCTCAAGTAGACGGCGCGCGCAGCCCGGCCAGCGCCGCGGCGAGGTCGGCGGGCAGCGGTGACTCGAAGCGCAGCCGCGCACCGCTGACCGGGTGGTCGAGCTCGAGCAGCGCGGCGTGCAGCGCCTGGCGGCCGAGCGCGGCCGCGATCGACGCCAGCGGCCGCGGTGTCCGGCCGTACAGCGGATCGCCGAGCAGCGGCCAGCCGGCGTCGGCGGCGTGGACCCGGATCTGGTGGGTGCGGCCGGTCTCGAGCCGGAACCGGACCAGCGCTGCGCCGGCGAGCGGCTCGATCACCGTCCAGTGGGTGACCGCCGGCTTGCCGGTGGCGACCCGGGACGAGAACCGCTTGCGATCGGTCGGGTGACGGCCGTGCAGGGTGCGCAGCGTGCCGGCGGCGGCGGGCGGCGGCGGGGCGGTGACCCCGAGGTACTCGCGGAGGATGCCGCCGGGCTCGCCGCGGCTCTTGGCGGCGAACGCGGCCCCGAGCGCGGCGTGCGCGCGGTCGCCCTTGGCGACGACCATGACCCCGCTGGTGTCCTTGTCGAGCCGGTGGACGATGCCGGGACGCAGCGCGCCGCCGATCCCGCTGAGGTCGCGGCAGTGGAACAGCAGCGCGTTGACCAGCGTGCCGCGGGCGTGTCCGGCCGCGGGGTGCACGACCAGGCCGGCCGGCTTGTCGATGGCGATCAGGTCGGCGTCCTCGTACAGCACGGCGAGCGGCAGGTCCTCGGCGACCAGCTCGATCGGCTCGGCCGGCGGGACGTCGACCTCGACCGCGTCGCCGGCGCGCACCCGGTGGCCGGCCTTGGCGACCGCCGCGCCGTTGATCCGGACCTGCGTCCCGTCGATCAGGCGCTGGACCTGGGCGCGCGACAGCGCGGGGACGATCGCGGCGATCAGCGCGTCGATCCGCTCGCCGGCGCGCCCGGGGTCGACCGTGAAGCGGTGGTGGGCGGTGCCCGGGGGGGCCGGCAGGTCGTCGCCGTCGTCGTCGCCGTCCTTGCCGTCGGTGGGCTCGTCCGGCTCCTCGACGCGATCGGTCGGTCCGGTCATGGCGCGGACCGGGCGCGGACACAGCGACGCATTCGGAGGGAAGACACCACGCGCCGCGCACCGTGACAAGTCCACGATCGCTCGCGCGGCGCTCGCCGGGGACAAGCACCGCGACGAGCTCGTGCGCTCCCGATGGGCACATCACACGCAGGTCCGCCCAGCGGGCACTCGCATCCCGCAGCTTGCATGCCCCACATCGTGTCGCTGGTTCGATTCCAGCCCTGGCGCGCTACCGGTCGTCCTTGTCGTGGCGCGGCGTACGCGTCGTCTCCAAGCACCCGCTCGCCGACGAAATCGTCATCGTTTCCTTGGCGATCTCGAGGCCGTTCTTGCCGTTGAACCCGCCCAGTGCGTCCCGCGCGGCGTTCAAGCCATCGAGGTCCTTCTGGAGCGGCCTCCCGGGTTTGCAGATCTTTGTGCCGCCTGTCCGCCGCGGTCCGGCGGGGGTTGGGCTTCTGGTTGGGCTTCTGGTTGGGCCCCAGTTCCGGCTCCAGGGCGAGGTTCACGACCTCGGTCAGGATGTCCGCGAGCACGCCGAGGAGGGTGAGGTTGCGACGAGAGGCGTCGGGTGACCGCCTGGATGATCCGTACGCCCAGAGCTGGCGACGCCGTCTGCCTTTGCAGGTCGACAAGGTCGCTCTCGAACCGGCCGATGCGTCGGTACTCGTCACCCACACCCGGATCGGCTGCGCGTGTCGAAGCTCGACGTCGTGCGCGCCCTCGCGAAGTACGGGCAAGATCGAGGCGTGAATTGCAGCCCGTGTTCGGGAGCAGCGCCGAGCGCAGTCCTGCGCTACGGCACTGCTCCCGCCGCCGCTGGCTCCAGGCTCCAAGCTCCGCCTGGCCCAGCCGATAGCACCTGCCCGTTGGGGAGGTACACAAGCCAGTGCTCGCCCTGCAGCGCGCTCATCGAAAACAGCCGCAGGCAGCAGCCGCCCGAGAACCGCCAGGTCGCGTCCAGGCCAGGTGCATGGACGGTGACGTCCTCGAGCTCCAGGCCGTCCAGCGCATGGGCGGCGGTTGCCATCGCGTCGCGATCGTCATCGCTGCCGGCCAGCAACTCGTCGCCGCGCTCGACGCGCCACGCGCAGCCGTACACCCACAGGTGCCACGCGCCATGGACGACGTCGCCGGTGGCCGGCTGCGGCTCGCCGAACTCCAGGGTCACGAAGCTGCCGTGACCGAGCCGGCAGCCCCAGGCCGCGCGGCCCACGAGCGGCGCGAGCATCGCCTGGATCTGCGCCACATCGTTTGCGTCCGCCATTATCCGAACATATCCACGATCAGCTGGACGATCTCCTGATAGCTGTAGTTGTTACCGCTGATCTCGTCGTGGACCCGGCGGATCTCGTCCTTGCTCAGCTTCCGGCCGATCTCGCGCTCACCTTCCTGGACGGCAGCGCGGAACTGGCGGTTCTGCGCCTGGTTGTTTCCCGGCGTCCCGCTCGACGCCATCAGCAGGATGCCGGCAGTGATCGCACCGACACCGACCGTCACGAGCGCGCCGTCCTGCACGATGACGACAGGGATGGCGAGACCGCCGGTGCCGGCGATCTCGACCACGCTGATCACCAGGCCGCCGCCCAGCGCCGCGATGCCACCGATGATCAGCGCGGCGCCCGCGAGGATCAGCGCGATCTTGTCGCCGGCGTCGCGGCCACGCTGGAACTCGTCCGAGCCGATCCGATCGAGCAACGGATCGAGCAGCCCGAAGAGGCTGTCCGACACGATCTGCAGGATCGCGCCGCTGGCGAACACGAGGAAGTCGACGACGACGCTCGCGACGGCCTCGGCGACCGACGAGACCCAGTCCCATGCGCTCTTGAAGAAGTCGACGACTTTGTCGAGCAGGCTCTTGTCGTGGTCCGCGCCGACCTGAGCGGCCGCGCTGGCCATCCCGGTAGTGACCTGGCCGCCGACGTGCGCTTCGTTGCGGGCCGTCGCCTGGTCGACGCCGGCGCCGAGCTTGTCGGTGGCCTGGGGGGTCGCCTGGGCGAAGTGCGTCGTGGCGAGCTGAACGACGTGCTGGTGGCGGGTCTGCGCCTGGGTCGCGTCCTCGGTGATCGCCTGTCCGGCCTGTCCGATCGCGGGCCCGGGGTGCTGGACTGCAGACTGGTCCTTGCCGGCCACGTCCTTCGCCGCGGCGCCCTGTGCTTGCCCCTGTCGCCGCCGCCGTAGCCACCGGCCGCCGCGGCACCGCGCTGGCTCATGGCGGCCGCCTGTGCTCCGAGCGTGGTGTAGACCCGCTGGCTCTGTGACGCACCGGCCGCGTGAGCTGCGGTCGATTGGAGCGTGGCTGACCGAGTGACGGCGGCCTGCTTCGCCGTCGAGTCCTGTGCGACGGCCGCTACGTGCTGAGTCGCGCGGCTCTCGACGACCTGGGATTGGCGCTGGATGCCGACTGCGAGCTCCTGCCGGTGGCGGGTGAGGCCAGCGGCGGCCGCCGTGCGCTGGGCCGCGAACTGCTGGCGGAGCGCACCGCGGTGTCGCGTGGCGTGCTGTTCGACGGCTCGGGTCTGCTCGTCGGCGGATCGCTGGATGCCTTGCGCGGCGCGCGAGCTCGCTGCCGAGAGTTGATCGAGCCAGTGGCCGGTCAGCTCGCGAAACGATTGGACCAAGTTAGCGTGACCGCTCGCGGTGGCTCGACGCCGAGATCATCCAGGTTCGATCCGGCGGCCGGCGAGGATCACTCGCCCTCGATGCCGTACTGGCGCAGCTTCTTCCACAGCGTGGTGCGGTTGATCCGGAGCAGCGCCGCGGCCTTGGTCTTCTGGCCCTCGCACAGCTCGAGCACGCGCAGGATGTGGGCGCGCTCCAGCTCGTCGAGCGAGGGCACGTGGTCGCCGCTGAACGTCTGCAGCGCGGTCGCCGGGATCGCCGGGCGCTTGGCGGCGACGTCGGCGACGTCGAGCACGTTGCCGGTCGCGAGGATCACCGCGCGCTCGATCGTGTTCTCGAGCTCGCGCACGTTGCCCGGCCACGGCTGGGCCGCGAGGTAGCCGATCGCGGCCTCGGTCAGCTCGAGCCGGCCGCGCTCGGCGCGCAGCGCGGCGTCGTCGGCGAAGTGCCGCGCGAGCTGCGCGATGTCGCCGGGCCGGTTGCGCAGCGGCGGGACCTCGAGCGTGATCACCGCGAGCCGGTAGAACAGATCCTCGCGGAACGTGCCGGCCTTGACCGCCTCGTCGAGCGCCCGGTTGGTCGCGGCGATCATCCGGACGTCGACCCGGATCGAGGTCGTGCCGCCGACCGGCTTGATCTCGCCGTCCTGGAGCGCGCGCAGCAGCTTGGGCTGGAGCTCGAGCGGCAGCTCGCCGATCTCGTCGAGGAACAGCGTGCCGCCGTCGGCGGCAAGGAACAGGCCGCGCTTGGTGGTGTCGGCGCCGGTGAACGCGCCGCGCAGGTGGCCGAACAGCTCGCTGTCGAGCAGCGTGCCGACCAGCGCGCCGCAGTTGACCGGGACGAACGGCCGGCTGGCGCGTCCGCCGGCGAAGTGCAGCGCGCGCGCGACCAGCTCCTTGCCGGTGCCGGACTCGCCGGTGATCAGCACGGTGGCATCGGCCTTGGCGACCTTGTCGATGGTGTCGCGCAGCTGCTGCATCGCCGGCGAGTCGCCGATCATCGAGCCGTAGGCCAGCCGCTTGGTGAGCTCGCCGTGGGCGCGGCGCAGCTCGTCCTCGTCGAGCGCGCGCCGGACCACCAGGCGGAGCTCGTCGGGGGAGAACGGCTTGCCGATGTAGTCGCGGGCGCCGAGCTTCATGCCGCGCACCGCGGTGTCGATCGACGGATAGGCGGTGATCAGCAGGACCGCGGGCGGCGGGTCGCCGACCAGCAGGCGGGGCAGCAGCGACACGCCGTCCTGGTCCGGCAGGTTGATGTCGCACAGCACCAGGTCGAACCGGCGGCGGGCCGCCGCGGCGAGCGCCCCGGCGGCGGAGTCGACCGATTCGACCTCGTGGCCGGCGCGGCCCAGCACGTCGCTGCACAACGCGCGGATGCCGCGTTCGTCGTCGACAACGAGGATGGCGCTCACCTCGCAAGGGGTTATCACGGCCGCGCGCGGGGCGCCACGCGTCCGTGAAACCCCGTACGGGGCCCCCGGACGGTGAGAGCAGCCATCCGCACTGCTGCTGGCTTCCCCGACCGCCGCCACGCTATGGTCGATCCACGTCCACCGAGATCGACGTACCCAGCGAGTTCGACGACTACGTGATCGTGCGGGAGCTCGGCCAGGGGGCCACGGGACGGGTGTATCTCGCGGAGGACGCGATGCTGGCCCGGCCGGTCGCGATCAAGTTCATCACCCGGCTCGATGCGGCGGCGCGCCAGCGGTTCCTGATGGAGGCCCGCGCGGTCGCCCAGATCCATCACCCCAACGTCGTCGCGATCTACCGGGTCGGCACGCTCGACAGCCGGCCGTACCTGGTGACCGAGCTGGTGCGCGGCGAGTCGCTGGCGAAGGCCGCCCGGCCGATGGCGTGGCAGGCCGTGCTCGACATCGCGATCGGCCTGGCGCGCGGGCTGGCCGCGGCGCACCGCTGCAACGTGGTCCATTGCGACCTCAAGCCGGGCAACGTGGTGATCGATCCCGACGGGGTGCCCCGGATCATCGACTTCGGGTTGGCGCGGATCGCCGGCGGCGACCGGCCCAGCGGCGCGCCGGTCGGGACCCCGGACTACATGGCGCCCGAGGTCTGGCTCGGCGAGCCGCCGGGCCGCCGCGCCGACGTGTACTCGCTCGGTGCCGTGATGTTCGACCTGCTCACCGGCGCGCCGCCGTTCGCCGACGTCGAGCCGGCCGCGCTGCGCGATCGGGTCACCCGCGAGGAGGCACCCGACGTGCGCGATCGTGCACCCGGGGTCGACGGCGCACTCGCCGAGGTCGTGGCGCGCTGCCTGCGGCGCGACCGCGAGGCGCGGTTCGCCAGCGGCGACGAGCTGCGCGAGGCGCTCGAGCGGCTGCATGCGTCGCGCCGGTTCGCGGTGCGGCCCGGCGAGAACCCGTATCGCGGCCTCTTGCCGTTCGACGCCGGTCACCGCGGCCTGTTCTTCGGCCGGCGCTCCGAGGTCGACGCGGTGGTCGCCCGGCTGCGCGCCGACCCGATCGTGCTGGTGACCGGCGACTCCGGGGTCGGCAAGTCGTCGCTGTGCCGCGCCGGCGTGATACCCGCGGTGATCGACGGCGAGCTCGGCGGCGAGTGGCAGTCGGTGGCGATCGTCCCCGGCCGCCGCCCGCTCGCCGCGCTGGCCTCCGCGATCGGCGATCCGGACCTCGCCGCGCGGCTGCGCGAGTCCCCGGCGCTGCTGGCGCGCGAGCTGCGCCGGCGCGCGCCCAGCGGCGGGCTGATCGTGTTCATCGACCAGCTGGAGGAGCTGATCACGCTGGGCGATCCCGGCGAGGTCGCGGCGCTCGACGTCGGGCTCGAGCGGCTGCCCGACGACATCCGCGGCCTGCGCTTGCTCGCGACGGTGCGCGCCGACTTCCTGTCGCGGATCTCGACCCTGCCGGGGCTCGGCCGCGACCTGTCGCGCTTGCTGTACTTCCTGCGCCCGCTGCCGCCCGAGCGGTTGCGCGACGTGATCGCCGGCCCGGCCACCGCGGTCGGCACGCGGTTCGAGTCCGAGGCGATCGTCGAGGACCTGATCGCGGCGACCGCCCAGGCCGGCAGCGGCGGGCTGCCGCTGCTGTCGTTCGCGCTCGCCGACCTGTGGGAGGCGCGCGATCGCAGGACCGAGGTGATCTCGCGCGACGCGGTCACCGCGATGGGCGGCGTGGCGGGCGCGCTGTCGCGCCACGCCGACGTCGTGATCGGTGGGATGATCGCCGCCGACCGCGGTCACGCGCGCCGTATCCTGCTCCGGCTGGTCACCGCGCTCAGCACCCGGGCGCGGCGATCGGCGGCCGAGCTGGCGCTCGACGCCGCGGCGCGCCCGGCGCTCGACGCCCTGGTCCAGGGCCGGCTGGTGGTCGTCCACGACGGCGAGACCGAGCCGGTGTACGAGCTCGCCCACGAGTGCCTGATCGGCGGCTGGGGGACGCTCCGGCAGTGGCTGGACGCCGACCGGGCCGGACGGGCGCAGCGCGAGCGGCTCACCGCGGCCGCCGCCGAGTGGGTGCGGCTCGGCCGGCGCAGCGACGGGACCTGGCAAGGCAAGCGCCTCGAGGAGGCGGCCGCCCTCGATCCGGACATCCTCGGCGCGGACGACCGGGCGTTCCTCGTCGCGTCGCGGCGGATCCGCCGGCGGCGGCGGTGGCAGCGCGGGCTCGCCGGCGTCGGCGCGGCCGTGCTGGTCGCGCTGGCGTTCTTCACCCCGCTCTACCTGCAGCGGCGCGCGCTCGACGCCGAGATCGCCGACCGGATCGCGCTGGTGCGCGACGAGCTGCGCGCCGCCGAGCGCGCCGAGGCCGGCGTGGCCGATCTCGAGGCCCGGGCGTTCGCGCTGTTCGATGCGGTGCGCTGGACCGAGGGCGAGCAGGTGTGGAGCCAGGCGCTCGCGCTGCGCGACGCCGCCGACCGCGCGTATCGCAGCGCGAGCGGTGACGCGGAGATCGCGCTCGCCAGGGACCCGACGCGCGCCGCGGTCCGCGACCTGATCGGCGATATCCTGCTCGATCGCGCGCTGCTGGCCGAGCACGTCCACGATCTCCGCGAGCGCGCCGGTCTGGCCGAGCGCCTCGCGCTGTACGACGACGACGGCAGCCGGCGCGCGCGGTGGAACGCACCCGGGCGGGTCGTCGTGCGGGCGCCGGCGGGCGCGGCGATCACGCTCGAGCCGTCGCGCCTGCTCGGGTCCGGCAGCGGCGAGACCGAGCTGCAGCCCGGCAGCTATAGCCTGTCGATCGCGCTGCCGGGCCGCGTGGCCGTGCGCGCGCCGATCCTGGTCGAGCGCGGCAAGCAGCTCGTCGTCGCGGTCGCGCTGCCGCCGCGGGTCGAGGACGTGCCGGACGGGTTCGTCTACGTCCCGGCCGGCGAGTTCCTGTACGGCAACGCCAGCGAGGACGACCGCCGGAGCTTCTTCACGACCACGCCGCTGCGCCGGCGGTCGACGCCGGCCTTCTTGATCCAGCGCACCGAGGTGACGTTCGAGGACTGGCTGCGCTACGTCGATTCCCTGCCCCCCGCGGAGCGCACCGAGCGAATCCCCGCCGTGCCGAGCAAGGTTTCGGGAAGCCTCGCGGTCACCCGCGACGGCGCGCACTGGCGGATCGCGTTTCAGGCCGAGGGCCAGCGGTACACCGCGGGATGGGACGAGCCGATCCGGTACCCCGGTCGCGCGCGTCTATCGGTGCAGCGCTGGCAGCGGTTCCCGGTGCTCGGCGTGTCGGCCCAGGACGCGGCCGCGTACGCCGCGTGGCTGGACCGCACCGGGCAGGTGCGGGGGGCGCGGCTGTGCAGCGAGGTCGAGTGGGAGCGCGCGGGGCGCGGCGCCGACGGCCGCCCGTACCCCTCGGGGC
Organism: Kofleriaceae bacterium; assembly: GCA_041495365.1. Classification (GTDB taxonomy): domain Bacteria; phylum Myxococcota_A; class Polyangia; order Haliangiales; family Haliangiaceae; genus JABFXX01. The sequence continues at coordinate 9,000 of JBGQCL010000078.1, forward strand.
GAACGGTCGACCCGGGCGACGTCAACGTGGATCTCACCCACGGCCCCGGGAAGCTGGGGCCCGACGAGGTCGGTGCGCACCCGGGATCCCGGAGCCCGTTCGGGATCGAGGACATGTGCGGCAACGCGTTCGAGTGGACGCGGTCCGAGACCGGGGGCTACATCTTGCGCGGCGGCAGCTACCAGCACGATCTGAAGACGGCACAGCTGACCAACCGCGCTTCGATGAGCGCGATGGTCCGCGACGCGTCGCTCGGAGTTCGGCTGTGCGCAGATGCGCGGTTACCCCGCTAGGCCCCCACCGTTCATCAGATGCTATCCCGATCTCTAGCGCGACCGGGCCGAATGCAGGGGCATGTCGCGAATCATCACCTGCATTGCATCGCTGTGGTTCATCGCCGGATGCTCGGTTCAGGACGATCCCGAGTACGCCAGCGACGCCGTCATATCACTCAACGGGATCGACCCCAACGGGATCGACCCCAATGGAATCGACCCCAACGGGATCGATCCCAACGGGATCGACCCCAACGGGGTTTCTCTGAACGGGATCGATCCCAACGGCATTTCTGTGAACGGCAGGCCGCTCGGCGTCGCGATCACGGGCTCGCCGCTCGCCGGGGCGGACCTCGTGGGGTCGATGTGGACCGGACGGCTGTCCAGCGGCGGAACCGTGGCGCTGCGCATCGACGAGGCGGTCCAGGGCACCGGCTCCAACACCGACCTCTGGATGTATCGGTTCTCGGTCTCGGCCGGCGGCACCTGGCGGCCGCTGTGCCGCCCCTACAACGGAGCTCCGAACGTCGCCGACAGCGTGCAGGGAACGTGGAACCTCGCACAGGGTGTGCCGGGCGGCGGTAGTTACGATCCGGATGCCTCGCAGTTCACCCTCGCGTGCCGCGGCAGCTCGATCGCCAAGTGCGTCGAGCTCGGCTACAAGCCCTGGACCGGCAATGCCCGCGAGCTCGCCGCCTGTGTGCGCGCGCTCCGCGCCGACTACTGTGGCGACGGCACCCCGTACACCGTCACGGGCACGCTGGTGAACCTGTTCGACGACCAGGGCATCCAGCCCGACGGAGTGGCGTGGGTCCCCGAGGCCGAGTGGACGCCGGACGGTGCGACGTGCGTGTCGAAGAAGAAGCAGACGCGGTTCGACCAGGTGCTGGGCCAGAAGCCCACCTGCTATCCGCACGCACTCAAGCCAGAAAAATCCTGTGGAACTGGATTCGAGAGCGGCGCCACGATCATCACCGAGCTCGCGCCGCGCTGACGTACAAAGGACTTGTACGTATTACCCGCGGGTGCCGCTCCGCCCCCTGCGTCGCGTAAAAACTCGCCCTCGGGTATCTTGGGGGCCGGATGGCGACGCTTGTCGAGGTCGGTAACGAATTGCTCTACCCGCTCCGCGAGCGGACCTCGATCGGCCGCGATGCCCACTGTGACATCCGGCTCGACGACCCCATGGTGTCGAGCAACCACGCCGAGATCGTCCGCGACGTCACCGGCGCGTACCGCCTGCGAGATCTTGGCAGCCGCCGCGGCACCTTCGTCGGCACGCGCCAGATCGACGAGATCGAGCTGCACGACGGCGACGAGCTCCTGATCGGCCCGACCCGCATGCGGTTCCACGCGCGGCCGGTCGTGGCCGCCGGCGCGAACGGTGCGATCGACGAGATCACCCGGCTGCGTGCGATCGCCGAGCTCAGCCGCGCGATCGGCGTCGAGCACGACCTGCGCAAGGTGCTCGGCCGGGTGCTCGACGCCTGCTTCCAGCTGCTGTCCGCGGATCGCGGCGCCATCACCGTGCTGTTTCCCGGGTCGAAGAACCCGCAGCTCACCCTCGCGCGCGAGCGCAACGGCAACGAGTCGCAGTTCGCGCTGTCGACCACCGTGGTCAGCGTGGTGATGGAGACCCACGAGCCCCACCTCAGCGCCGAGATCGACGCCGACGCGGCGCTCCAGCGCTCGGCGAGCCTGTCGGCCAACAGCGTGCGCTCGCTGATGGCCGCGCCGCTGCTGTACCAGGCCGACGACGCCGAGCTGCTGGGGGTGCTCCAGCTCGACTCGCGCGCCGACTCCAACGTGTTCCTGCCGCGCGACGTCGAGCTGCTGTCGGTGATCGCCGGCCAGGCCGCGCTCGCGATCAAGAACGCCATGCTCGTCGAGCAGATCCGCGCTGCCGCCGAGGACGAGTGGCATCACCTCGAGCGCGTGCTCCGCGACCTGCCGGCCGGCGTCCTCGTGCTCGACCGGCGCGGCCGGTGCCGGATCGCCAACCGCTGGGTCACCTCGCGCGCCGCGCTGATCGGCGCGATCGAGCGCGGCACCGCGGTCACCGCGATCGCCGGCGTCCCGTGCGAGCAGCTGTGCAGCGTCGACCAGCGGGTCCAGGTCTCGGTCAACGCGCGCGTCCTCGAGATCGTCACCCAGCGATCGAGCGACGGCGGCGAGACCGTGATCGTGATCTCCGACAACACCGACGAGCTCGAGCAGCTGACCCAGGCCGCGCACCGCGATCGGCTCGCGCTGGTCGGCCAGCTCGCCGGCGGCATCGCCCACGACTTCAACAACCTGCTGTCGATCATGATGACCTACGCCAGCATGCTCGAGGAGACGATCACCGATCCCGGCATGCGCGCCGACCTCCAGACCATCACGCGCGCGGCCACCAGCGCCAGCCAGCTCACCCGCCAGCTGCTGATGTTCAGCCGCCGCGAGATCGTCATGCCGACCGTGATCGACCCCGCGGTCCGCGTCCGTAGCCTCGACAGCATGCTGCGCCGCCTGCTCGGCGAGCACATCGAGCTGGACACCGAGATCGCGGGCCGCGTGCCCCATCTCCTGATCGACGGCTCCCAGTTCGAGCAGATCGTCGTCAACCTGGTGATCAACGCGCGCGACGCCATCGTCGGCCGCGGCCGCGTCCGGCTGCGGATCTCCCAGTGCCAGCTCGACGATCGCTCGGTCGGCGAGCTCCCGGCCGGGTGTTACGCGCTGCTCGAGGTCGAGAACACCGGCTCCGGCATGTCCCCCGACGTCCAGGCCCACATCTTCGAGCCGTACTTCACCACCAAGGGCCAGCTCCAGGGCAGCGGCCTGGGCCTGGCGACCGTGCACGCGATCGTCGGCCAGGCCCACGGCGACATCGTCGTCACCAGCGACCTGGGCTGCGGCACCACCTTCCGGATCTTCCTCCCCGAGACCGACCGCCCCCTGGGGCAGGCCGCTGCCGGCGAGCCCGAGCCCGCGCTGCGCGACGGCGGCACCGTCCTCGTGGTCGACGACGACGACGACGTCCGCCGCATGGTCGAGCGCGCCCTGCGCCGCGCCAGCTACACCGTGATGACCGCGACCTCGGGGCCCGACGCGCTCACCCGCGCCCGCGCCTACCCCGGCGAGATCGATCTGCTGCTCACCGACGTGGTGATGCCCGGCATGACCGGCCAGGAGCTGATCCGCGAGCTGTCCGCGGAGCGTCCCGGGCTCCAGGTCGTGTTCATGTCGGGCTACCACCAGGGCGCCCCGATCGATCCGCGCCGGTTCGTCGCCAAGCCGTTCGATCGCGCCACGCTGCTCAGCACGGTGGCCGACGTCCTCGCCAACCGCACCGGCCACGGCGCGGAATAGACCGGGATTCGCTCACGGCGCGTTGGGGATCATGACGCGGAACTCGGCGCCGCGGCCGCCGGGGCCGTCGCCGACCTCGATGGAGCCGCCCGCGGTGGTGACCAGGTGCTTGCAGACGGCCAGGCCCAGGCCGGTGCCGACACCGGCGGCCTTGGTGGTGAAGAACGGATCGAACACGCGGGCGCGGTCGGGCGGCGGGACACCGGGGCCCTCATCGGTGACGGTGATCAGGGTGGCGATGCCGCCGGGGGCGGGGCGCGCGGTGATCGCGAGCGTGCCGCCCTCGATCCTGGCCTCGGCCATGGCCTGGGCGGCGTTCTGGCCGAGGTTGACCAGGACCTGCTGGAGGGCGTGGGCCTCGATGGCGACCGGCGCGGTGGCGGTGACGTCGATCGCGAGCGAGCTCCGGGTCCGGCGCAGCTGGGGCTCGAGCAGCGCGCCGACGTGGCGCAGCACCGCGGCGGGGTCGCAGCTGCCGGGGGTGGGGCCGGCGGACGCGGCGAGGTCGCGGGCGCCCTTGCGGTGGGCGCGGGCGTACTCGAGGAGGCCGCCGACGATCGACTTCATGCGCTCGGCCTCGCTGGCGATCAGCTGGAGGGCCTCGCGATCGGGGTGGCCGGGCGGCTTGCCCTCCTGGAGCAGCATGGCGTAGCCGAGCACGGTGGTGAGCGGGTTGTTGATCTCGTGGGCGACCTGGGCGGACATGACGCCGACCGAGGCGAGCCGGTCGCCGCGCGCGAGGGCGGCCTGGAGGGCGGCGCGCTCGGCGATCCGGCGCGCCATCTCGTCGATTCGCTCGCCGAGCAGGCCGATCTCGCCCGGGCCGCGGACCGGGGGCGGGTCGTCGATCGAGCCCGCGGCGATCGCGTCGGCGTGGCGGGCGAGGGCGGCGAGCGGGCGCGTCAGGCGGGTGGCGAAGAACCAGCCGAGGGCGAGGGCGATCGCGAGCGCGGCGCCGCCGATGACGAGGGTGTCGCGCGTGGTCTCGCGGGCGACGGCGTAGGCGTCGCGCTCGGGTTGCTGGTGGAGGATCGCCCAGCGCACGCCGCGGTGCGACTGGTAGCTGGACAGGTTGCGGTAGGTGCTGACCCAGCCGCTGGCGGATAGGGTGCCCTCGACGGTCGAGCCCAGCGCGCGGTCGACCGCGGGGTCGACGCCGGCGAGCGAGCGGCGGTGGGTGGGCGCAGCGGCGGGCGCGGCGCGATCCTCGCTGGACGCGACCACGGCGCCGGTGCCGTCGACCACGATGACGCGGACGCCGGGCTGGAGCTGGGTCTCGGAGATCAGCTTGCCGACGAACTCGAGGTCGAGGCCGGCGACGAACACGCCGATCAGCTCGCCGGTGCGGCTGCGCGCCTGGACGACCAGGTGGACGACCGGGCGGCCGCCCGAGTCCTCGACGTCGCCGACGTAACCGCCGTAGCTGTGCGACCCGACGTCGAGCTTGGCGGGGACCGGGTCGCCGGACCGGACCTGGCCGTCGAGGTCGAGGATCGACACCGCGCGGATGATCGGGACGTCGGCCTTGAGCCGGCGGAGCAGGAGCTGGGTCTCGCGGGGATCGTCGGGAGCGTCGGCCCAGGTCGCGGCGGCGAGCTCGACGGTGCGCCACGCGGCCTGCAGGGTGCCGTCGAGCACGGCGCCGAGCGCGCGGATGTGGGCCCGGGCGCCGCGGTTGACCTCGCGCGCGACGTCGTCCCGCGCCCGCATGATCGCGAGGGCGCCGACCACGACGGTCGGCAGCATGGCGGCGAGCGACAGCGCGAGCAGCACGCGCCAGCGCAGCGACGCGCTGCCCGCCGGCCGGGCGGTCACGGCGGCGCCCGCCGGGTGAGCCGCTGCCAGGCGCGCTGCACGCCGGCGGCCGCCTCGTCGGGGCTGGCGTTGCCTGCGACCACCGCGGCGAGCGCGGCGTTGAGGTCGTCGAACAGCAGCGGGGTCAGCGGCCGGCGCGGCAGCATCGCGGCGCCGCGCAGCGCGTCGTAGCTGGCGCGCGACAGTCCGGGCGCGCCGGCCAGCGCGGCGAGCCGGGTCGGTGGGGTCGCGAACCGGCTGGCGAACCGGGACTCGACCGCCAGCGAGGTGAGCTCGTCGGCGAGCTGCCAGCCGTCGTCGGGGTGCTTCGCGCAGCGCGGCACGACGAGCAGCTGGCCGCCGCGCGGGGCGTGCGCGAGCGGGCTGACCGCGATCCGGCTGCGATCGCCGAGCTGATAGAACTGCCACGGCCCGGTGATCCAGTAGGCGATCTTGTGCTCGGTCCACAGCCGGCCCTCGTCGAGCTCCTCCAGCCCCGGCGAGGGCGGCGGCGGCGCGACGTCGCCGACCAGCGCGGCGAACCCGGTCATCGCGCGCACCGCGACGTCTCCCGCGATGCCGCCGGGGGCGGCGAGCTCACCGCCCTCGTCGCGCAGCCACGGCACGAACCAGTAGCCGTCGATCCGGAGGTCGAGCGGATAGCGCCGGGCCGCGGTCCGGGCGGCGCGCGCGGCGGCGACCACGTCGGCCAGGCTGGCCGAGGCCGGCGCCGGGGTGGCGATGTCGCGGACCACGAGCAGGCCGTCGACCGCCTGGGGCACGGCCCACGACACGCCGTCGAGCTGGGCGAGCGCCGCGGCCTCGGGCGACCAGTCGCGGGCCGCCAGCGGGCGCGGCAGCTCGAGGACCAGGCCATCGGCGACCAGCTCGGGGAGCCAGGTCGCGTCGATCCGGATCAGGTCCGGGCAGTCGGTCCCGGCGCGCAGGATCTCGCCGATCACCTGGCGGCCGCGCGAGAACGGCACGAGCGACGCCTCGACCGCGATCCCGCGCTCGGCCATGGTCTGGTTGAACAGCTCGGTCTCCTCGTGGCTGAACGTGTGGAGGAAGCGGATCGCCGGCGGGGCCGCCCTGTGGCAGGCGCCGCCGGTCGCGCTCAGGACCAGCGCGATCGACACGCGCACACGCTGCCGGCTGGCGTACGAGGGCACTGGCGCGGCCATGATATCACCACCTCCATGCGCAGCATGACCGGATATGGACACGGCGCCGCCTCGCGCGGCGAGGTCCACGCGACGGTCGACGTCCGGTCGGTCAACCACCGGTTCCTCGATCTCAAGCTGCGCGGCGGGCAGCTGCCGGCCGCGGTCGAGGACGCGATCGCGGCCCGGGTCCGGGCGGCGATCGAGCGCGGCTCGGTGGCGGTCGCCGTCCATCTGCGGGGCGGCGCGCCGGGAGGGGCGCGGATCGACGGCGACGCGGCGGTCCGCGCCCACCGCACGCTGGCCGAGCTCGCGGCCCGGCTCGCGGTTCCCGGGCCCGATCTCGCGCTGGTGCTCGCCCAGCCCGGGGTGGTCACCGTCGAGGAGGCGCTCGACGACGGCAGCGCCGCGGCCGCGCTGGCGGCGCTCGACGCGGCGCTGGTCCAGCTCGACGCGATGCGGGCCACCGAAGGCGCCGCGCTGGCCGCCGAGATCGCGCGGCGGCTCGACGAGCTGGTCGCGCTGCGCGCGCAGATCGCCGGGCAGGCGGCCGGCGTGCCGCAGCAGATCGCGCGCCGGTTGACCGAGCGGGTGCGGCGGCTGGTCGACGACGCCGGGGCGGGCGGCGCGGTCGACCCGGGCCGGCTCGCCCAGGAGATCGCGGTGCTCGCCGAGCGCGCCGACATCACCGAGGAGCTGGTCCGGCTGACCAGCCACTTCGACCAGGCCCGCGCGCTGCTCGGCGCGACCGGCGCGGTGGGTCGCCGGCTGGACTTCCTGGTCCAGGAGATCGGCCGCGAGCTCAACACGATCGGCGCCAAGGCGCCCGCCGCCGAGATCAGCACCGCGATCGTGGACGCCAAGGCCGCGCTGGAGAAGATCCGCGAGCAGGTCCAGAACATCGAGTAGCGGTGGCGGCGTGGCTCGGTCTGTTACAATCGGCGATGTGACCGCGAGCAGTGACCCGGCCGAGGCCACGGCCATCCCTCCCGGGAGGGGCACGCCCCTGATCGTGTCGTCGCCGTCGGGCGCGGGCAAGACCACGCTGACCCGCCGGCTGCTCGACGAGTTCTCGCAGCCGCCCCGGAGCCTGGTGTTCTCGGTCTCGTACACCACGCGGCCGCAGCGGCCGGGCGAGGTCGAGGGCCGCGACTACCACTTCGTCACCCCCGACCAGTTCGAGGCCATGGTCCGGCGCGGCGAGTTCGCCGAGCACGCGTTCGTGTTCGGCAACCGCTACGGCACGGCCCAGGCGCCGGTCGAGGCCGCGCTCGACCGCGGCACCGACGTGATCTTCGACGTCGACTGGCAGGGCGGGGCGATGCTGCACCAGCGCTGGCCGGACGACTCGCTCAAGGTGTTCATCCTGCCGCCCGACCTCGACGTGCTCGCGAAGCGCCTGCAGGGCCGCGCGACCGACGCGCCGGAGGTGATCGAGCGCCGGCTGCGCAAGGCGATCGAGGAGCTCAACCACTACGACGAGTACCAGCACCTGATCGTCAACGACGACCTCGACCGCGCGTATGCGGTGCTGCGCGCGATCTACCTGACCCGGCGCCACGGCACCCAGGATCGGCCGGACGTGTCGTACCGGCTCGGGGAGCTGGCGAGGCTGGTCGACGGCAACCGGGCGTCCGGCGCCGATGCGCACGCTCGCCGGCTGATCGGGCGCCTGTGACGCGCGGCGGCCGCGGCGCGGTTCGCGGCAACGCCGAGTTCGCGTTCACCCGCACGATCTCATGCGGGCGACCTCTGCACACGACCGCTTCCACCGACGGTGCTTCGCCGGCCTGATCGCCGCCGGCTCGGTCGTCGCGGGATGCGCGGCGGCGCGCGGAACGGACCGTTTCCTGATCGGCCGGGCGGCCAGGAGTCGCTGCCCGGTCGGGCGGTTCTGTGCTGGCAGGTCGCGTGGTACCCTGTGTTGGGTCCCCGCATACGATGCACCAGCTCGACCAGATCATCTCCGAGCTCGCCGGATACTTTCCGACTGCCGACCTGCCGATGGTCCGACGCGCGTACGAGTTTGCTGCACAGGCGCACGACGGCCAGACCCGCAAGTCCGGGGACCCCTACGTCACCCACCCGCTGGCCGTCGCGCAGATCATCGCCGAGCTCAAGCTCGACGTCGCGTCGGTGTGCGCGGGCCTGTTGCACGACTGCGTCGAGGACACCTCGGCGACGGTCGAGCAGCTCGGCGACCTGTTCGGCAAGGAGATCGCGTTCCTGGTCGACGGCGTGACCAAGCTCGGCAAGCTGCCGTACTCGACGCGCGAGGAGCAGCAGGCCGAGAACTTCCGCAAGATGCTGCTCGCGATGGCGCGCGACATCCGCGTCATCCTGGTCAAGCTGTGCGACCGGCTCGACAACATGCGCTCGCTGCACCACCTGCCGCCCGAGAAGCAGGAGCGGATCGCGTCGGAGACCATGCAGATCTACGCGCCGCTCGCCAACCGGCTCGGCATCCAGTGGGTCAAGGTCGAGCTCGAGGATCTCGCGTTCAAGTACCTCTACCCCGGCGAGTACGAGCAGCTCGCCACCGAGGTCGCCAAGAGCCGCGGCGAGCGGCTGGAGTACATCCACCACGTCGAGAAGCTGATCCACAAGGAGATGTCCGACCACGGCGTGCCCTGTGACGTCATGGGCCGCGCCAAGCACCTGTGGTCGATCTACCAGAAGATGAAGCGCACGCAGCGGCCGTTCGAGGAGATCCACGACGCGATCGGGTTCCGCGTGATCACCGACACCCAGATGCACTGCTACCAGGGCCTCGGCGTCTCGCACCAGACCTGGACGCCGATCCCCGGCCGGTTCAAGGACTACATCGCGCTACCGAAGCCCAACCTGTACCAGTCGCTGCACACCGCCGTGATCGGGCCGCGCGGCGAGCGGATCGAGATCCAGATCCGGACCCGCGAGATGAACCTGGTGGCCGAGCACGGCATCGCCGCGCACTGGAAGTACAAGGAGGGCGCGTCGTCGTCTCCGGTCGCCACGGTCGACGACAAGAAGTTCGCCTGGCTGCGCCAGCTGATGGAGAACCAGAAGGAGCTGCGCGATCCGACCGAGTTCCTCGAGTCGGTGAAGATCGACCTGTTCGGCGACGAGGTCTACGTGTTCACGCCGCAGGGCGACGTCAAGGCGCTGCCCAAGGGCGCGTGCCCGATCGACTTCGCGTACGCGGTGCACTCCAACATCGGCAACCACTGCTCGGGCGCGCGGGTCAACGGCATGATCGTCCCGCTGCGCTACCAGCTGCGCAACGGCGACACCGTCGAGATCATCACCAGCCCGAACCAGAAGCCGAACAAGGACTGGCTCAAGCTGGTCAAGACCGCGCGCGCGCGGACCAAGATCCGCTACCTGCTGCGCACCGAGCAGCGCGACAAGGCGGTGGCGCTCGGCAACGACCTGCTCGACAAGGCGCTGCGCAAGCACAACACCACGCTGGCGCGCGCCGAGAAGCAGCTCGCCGCCGCGGCCAAGGAGCTGCGCTGCGTGACCGTCGACGAGCTGATCATCCAGATCGGCTACGGCAAGATCACGACCCAGCAGGTGCTGGAGAAGGCGCTGCCCGAGCTGACCAAGAAGGAGCACGAGGCGCCGGCCCGGACCGAGAGCATGCTCAAGACGCTGCTGCGCAAGGTCACCCGGCGGACCGCGACCAGCGGCATCAAGGTCGCGGGCGAGGAGGACATCCTGGTCCGGTTCGCCAAGTGCTGCAGCCCGCTGCCCGGCGATCCGATCGTCGGCTTCATCACCCGGGGCCGCGGCGTCACGGTGCACCGCCGCGACTGCGACAAGGGCCTCGACCTCGACCCCGAGCGCCGGATCGACGTCGAGTGGGACGGCAACGGCAACGGCAAGGCGCAGCACGAGGTCGCGATCCAGATCCTGTGCGCCGACAAGCCGGGGCTACTCGCCCACATCTCGCAGTCGTTCAGCGATCAGGGCGTCAACATCTCGCAGGCGCACTGCCGGGCGACCGAGGACGGCCGCGCGGTCAACACGTTCCACGCCTCGGTCCGCGACCTCGATCAGCTCAAGAGCGTGATCCGCTCGCTGTCGCGCATCAAGGGCGTGTACTCGGTCGATCGCGTGTCGGCCGACGTCACGAACTGACGCGCGGTCACTTCGCCGGGGCGGGCTTGCCCGGCTCACCCAGCGCGGCGAACAGCTCGGCGCTCGACTTCGTCGACTTGCGCGCGAGCCGGTTCTTGCGGCGGCGGCCGGCCTTCTCGTGCTTGTTCTTACGCTTGACCCTGGACGCTGAGGTGCGGGAAGCCATGGCGATTCCTCGGAGTGGACCGGGGTTGTTAGCGTCCTGACGCGCCGGTGTCAACCGACAGCGGCCTACCGTTCGCTCGACTTCTTGCGGCTCGTCGGCTAAGCCGCACCCAGGGCCACGGGCGCGCTGGCCGGATTGTTTGCTTTCCCGACCACATCTCCCTACGATCCGCGCCAGTTAGAGGGAAACGAGGCATGAAGCTTTGCCCGAGGTGCCAGAAGCAGTTCAGCGACGACGCCAACTTCTGCCCGGTCGACGCTGCACGTCTCGTCCCTGTCGAGACCCAGGCCGCGGCGGTCGACGCGCTCGCCGCCAGGTTCGAGCTCGGCGAGCCGCTCGGCGGGAGCCGGACCGGCGCGGTGTACCGCGCGACCGACAAGGCGACCGGCCAGCCCGCCGCGGTCAAGATCATCGCGCCCGCGGTGGTCGCGCTGCCCGGGCTCGCGCAGCGGCTCGAGCGCGAGCTCAAGCAGCTGGAGCGGGTCGCCAGCGCGAGCGTGGCCAGGGTGCTCGCGTCGGGCAAGCGCGGCGACGATCCCTGGGTCGCGCTCGAGCTGCTGGACGGCGTCCAGACCCTGGGCGACGCGGTCGGGGCGCGCGGCGGGATGCCGATCGACAAGGCCGCGCGCCTGATCGAGATCATCGGCGAGGCCCTGATCGAGGCGGCGCAGGTCGGCGTGGTCCACCGCGACCTCGCGCCGAAGAACGTCGTGTTCGCGGGCGACGACGTCAAGCTGCTCAACTTCTCGCTGCCGGTGCCGACCAGCGACAAGGTCCCCGGTGTGCCCGGGTTCGTCGCGCCAGAGCAGTACGACGGCAAGCAGGTCGATCAGCGCTCCAACCTGTACAGCCTCGGCGCGCTGTACTACTTCGTGCTGACCGCGCAGCCGGTGCAGGGCGATGGCAACGGCGGGGTGGTGCCACCGTCGACGCTCGCCGAGGTGCCGGGGCCGGTCGAGGCCGTGATCTTGCGCGCGCTCGACAAGAGCCCGACCCGGCGGTTCCTGACCGTGCGCCAGTTCATCGACGAGGTCGGTCGGGTCGCGCGCGGCGAGCCCGGCCTGCGGTCGACCCAGCCGCTGGGCCGCGCCGGCAAGCAACCGGCCGAGCTGGTCCAGACCCTGGTCGACGCACACCCTCTGGCTCTGGCGCTGGCCCTGGCCGAGGCCGGGGGCACCGCGACGGTGCTCGGCGTCGGCCCGCTCAGGCCGCCGGCGACCGCGGCGGCGTCCGCGGGCCTCGAGCGATCGCCGTGGGCCCCGCCGCCGGGCGCCGCGCCCGACGGACCCAGCCCGCCGGCGGCCTCGGGGCCGACGCCCGGGACGGCGGCGCCGGCGAGCCCGGGCGTCGCGCCACCGATCGGCCCCGGCCCGATCGCGATGCCGGTGCTGCTCGCCGCTCCGGCCGTGTCCCCGCTGCTTGCCGCCAGGGGCAAGGCCGGCGACGACCCCAAGGGCAAGTTCCGCGACACGATGTGGTTCAAGAAGGGCGAGCTCGACGCCCAGGCCGCGCAGGCCGCCGCCGACGAGCACGCCCGGACCGGCCACGTCACGTCCGACAAGGTCGATCACCTGCCGATCGACGAGCGCTACAAGGACGACGGCTCGCTGTCGCACACCGACAAGGAGCTGTACAGCCTGCGCACCGGCGCGACCCAGTCGAACACCGCGCTGCGCGAACCGGCGACCCAGTCCGGCACGGACGGCACGGACAAAGTGTCGGAGGACGCGCTGATCGACGAGATGAAGGGTGGCCGGCGTCGGCTGCTTGCGATCCTCGCGGTCGTGGTCGCGGTGGTCGCCGTGCTCGTGTTCCTGATCGCGCGCTGACACGATGCCACGCGGGTGCCGCCGCCGTGGCGGCGTGAGCCGGCAGCGGGCGGCAGCTTCGGTTCGCCGACGAGCGCAACGCTGCGGCCGGTGTTGCCGGGGTACGCCAGCTCACCGGGCTTGCGGGGCGCCGGGAAGCAAGCGCTGGAACCGCCGTGCTCGCCGCGTGACGCGCGTCGATCGCGTGCGCCGGGCGACCCAGCATGCGTCGCGCGCTGCGATCCGATGCAGCGCGCGAGGACACGTGCGGTATTGACACAATGCCATGTCAGATAATGTATCTATTTAGCAATCTTCAACTCTGGGATTGAAAGCTCGTATTTAGTCGCTAGCCTCGGTGTTGTGCTGGGCAGGAGCGGGCGACACCGAGGCGAGATGCCGTGCCAGACCGCCGCGAGCGAGCGCGCGCGTCGGCCGGACGGCGGTCCCGCGGCGGGCCTCGCGCTGCCCGAACCGATCCGAACCCATGGGCGTGCTGGTATGTCGACTGAACAACTCGCTGGATCAGACAATCGATTGCATCGTGCTCGGCGGCGCCGGGCCGCCGCCGCGCTGCGCCCGGCCGTGCGCCACACCGCGCATCCGGTGCTGCTGCTCGCGGCGGCGGCGACCGTGATCGTCGCGATCCGGACCGAGGCGTCGTTCCCGCTGGTCAACTTCGGGTTCGCGCTGTTCGCGTTCGGCCATCTGTCGGTGCTCGAGCGGATCATTCCCTATGACCCGACCTGGCACCCCTCGGCCTGGGAGTGGCGCCGCGACGGGGTCTACTGCGCCATGACGCTGATCAGCGGTGGCCTCGCGCGCGGCGGGATCCTGTCGCTCGGATCGGTCGTCGCGCCGGTCCACGCCCGCCTGCCGCTCGGCGTGGAGATCGCGCTCGCGATCGGGGTCATGTCGCTGTGCTCGTACAGCTATCACCGGCTGAGCCACCACGTGCCATGGCTGTGGAAGATGCACGGCGTCCACCACGCGCCGCACAAGGTCAACGTCGCGAACAACAACGTCCAGCAGTTCGTCGACGCCGCGCTGCAGCTGGGGGTGACCCACCTCCCGCTGTTCCTGCTCGGTCTGTCCCAGCCGGCGGTGTTCGCGGCGGTCGTGTTCCGGGTGGCGCAGAGCTACGGCGCCCACGCCAACATCGACGTCGAGCTCGGCTGGCTCAACTACCTCGTGGTCGGCCCCGAGCAGCATCGCCTCCACCACAGCCCCGAGCCGCACGAGCTCGGGCACTACGCGGTGGAGCTGCCGCTCTGGGATCTGGTGTTCGGCAGCTTCACCTGGAAGCCGGCACGCGTCCCCCGCCGGGTGGGCCTCCGGAACCCGGCGTCGTTCCCGACGCCCCGCTCGATCCTGGTCAACCAGCTCCACGCGTTCCGGCGCGCCGGCTACCTCGAACGCACCGCCCGGGTCGGACTGGCGATCGACCGATAAGGACCCCATGAACGGCCACACCCTCGACGCCGGAGGTCACCGGTTCGCCATCGTCGGTATTGGCTGTCGGCTGCCCGGCAGCGCCAACGACCACCGGGCGTTCTGGCACGACCTCGTCGCGGGGAGGCGCTGCGTGATCGACGCGCCGGCCAGCCGGTACGACGGCGCGACGCTGGTCAGCCGCGACCCCGGCAAGCCCGGGCGACGGGTCGGTGGCCGCGGTGGCTACATCGACGGCCTCGACGAGTTCGATCCGGCGTTCTTCGGGATCGGCGCGCGCGAGGCGGAGGCCATGGATCCGCAGCAGCGCAAGCTGCTGGAGGTCGCGTGGGAGGCGCTGGAAGACGCGGGGCTGCGGCCCGCCGAGCTCGCCGGCCGCGACGTCGGCGTGTTCATCGGCGCGGCGACCGTCGATTACCAGATCCTGCAGTTCGCCGATCCGAGCTTCGAGCAGCTGTCCGAGCACACCGCGACCGGGACCCTGCTGACGATGGTCGCCGGCCGGATCGCGCACTGCTTCGACCTTCGCGGGCCGAGCATGGTGATCGATACCGCGGACAGCTCGTCGCTGGTCGCCGTCCACCTCGCGTGCCGGAGCCTGGCGGCCGGCGAGACCAGCCTGGCGCTGGCCGGCGGCGTGGCGCTGGACCTCGCGCCGCAGTACGCGATCGCCCAGACCCGACGCGGCTGGCTGTCGCCCGACGGCCAGTCGCGGCCGTTCGACGTCGGCGCGAACGGCTGGGTCCGGGCCGAGGCCGCCGCCGTGGTCGTGCTCAAGCGGCTCGCCGAGGCGCTGCGCGACGGCGATCCGATCCACGCCGTGATCAGCGGTACCGGGGTCAGCGGCGCCGGGCGCGGCGCCGGGATCGCCGTGCCCGGCGGCGACGCCGAGGTCGCGCTGATCCGGCAGGTCTGCCAGGGCGCCGGCGTGGCGCCGGGGGCGCTGCAGTACGTCGAGGCCCACGGCGCGTCGACGCCGATCGGCGATCCGATCGAGGCCAGCGCCCTCGGCGCCGTGCTGGCGGACGGCCGCGAGCCCGGCGGCCGGTGCTGCGTCGGGTCGGTCGCCGGCAACCTCGGCCACGCCGGGGCCGCCGCCGGGATCGCCGGGCTGATCAAGGTCGCGCTGGCCCTGAAGCACAAGCAGATCCCGCCGCACGTCGGCCTCGAGCGGATCCACCCGGCCATCGACCTCGCTCGCCTGGCGATCGAGATCCCGATCCGGCTGACCGCCTGGCCGCCGCACGTCCGGCCGGCGCGCGCCGGGGTCCACTCCCTCGGGATCGGCGGGACCCACGCGTACGTCGTGATGGAGGAGCCCCCGATGGATCGCCGTCCGGCCTCGCACGCGCGGCCGGGCGAAAACCTCCTGCCGCTCACCGCGCGCGACCCCGCGGGGTTCCGGCCCATGGCCGCCGCGCTCGCCCGCGAGCTCCACGGTGATCACGGGCCGGCCCCGGCGGTGGCCGACGTCGGATACACGCTCGCCCGGCGGCGCCAGCACCTGGAGGCGCGGCTGTCGTTCGTGTACTCGTCGCCCGCGGACCTCGCGGAGGTGCTGGCGCACTACCTCGCCGGCGAGCCCAGCCCGCGGATCGTCGCCGGCCACCGGCTCGACGAGCGGCGCCGGCGCCTGGCCTGGGTGTTCACCGGCGTCGGGCACGAGTGGTGGGCGATGGGCCGCGAGCTGTTCGCGGGCGCGCCGGTCTACCGCGATGCGATCGAGCGCTGCGATCGCGCGATCGCCCGGGTCGCCGGCTGGTCGCTGATCGACGAGCTCACCGCCGACGAGGCGGCCTCGAACATCGCCGAGCCTGGCCTGGCCCAGCCGGCGAGCTTCGCGCTCCAGATCGGCCTCGCCGCGCTGTGGCGCTCGCTCGGCGCGCGGCCCGACGCGATCGTCGGCCACGGCGCGGGGGAGCTCGCGGCGTTCCACGAGGCCGGCGTCTACAGCCTGGAGGACGCGGTCCAGATCGCGATCCACCGGAGCCGGCTGATGCACGGGCTGGCCGGCAGCGGCGCGATGCTCGCCGTCGGGCTGCCGGAGGCTGCCGCGGAGGCGCGGATCGCTGCGGTCGCCGATCGCGTCGCGATCGCGGCGGTCGACGGCCCGTGCTCGGTCACGCTGTCCGGCGACCGCGACGCGCTGGACGCGCTGCGCGCGGAGCTCGCGGCCGAGCAGGTCGCCGCGCACTGGCTGCCGGTCGCGATCCCGTACCACAGCCCCGCGATGGACCGGATCCGGGACGAGCTGCTGGCCTCGCTCGCCGACCTCCGGCCCCGCCCGGCCGCGCTGCCGCTCTACCTCACCGCCGCCGAGGGCACCGCCGGCGGGCCCGAGCTCGACGCCGCGTACTGGTGGCGGAACGTGCGCGACCCGGTGCGGTTTCGCGCCGCGATCGACCGCATGATCGACGCGGGGTGCGGCGTGTTCCTCGAGCTCGGCCCGCACCCCGTGCTCGGCGCCGCGATCGCGGACTGCCTGGCGGCCCGGGGCGCCGAGGGCAGGGTGGTGCCGTCGATCCGCCGCGGTGAGCACGAGCCGCGCCAGATCATGGCGTCGCTCGCGGCGCTGCATGCGGCGGGGCTGGACATCGCGTGGGATGAGCTCTACCCGGTGGGCCGGACCGTCCCGCTGCCGGGCTATCCCTGGAAGCGCGATCGCTACTGGACCGAGCCCGCGGCCGTCGCCCAGGTCCGGCTCGGTCGCCGGATCGATCGCCGGATCGATCGCCGGATCGGTGAAGACCGCGCGCAGGTCGCGGTGGCGGCGGTGGACCGGCGGGCGTTCGTCGCGCGCGCGCCGGTCGTGCCCCGGCTGCTCGCCGGCATCCTCGAGGACGCCGGTGCCCCGGCCCCGGGAGCGCCCGCCGCGGTCGAGCTCCACACCGACGAGACCTGCTTCCCGCTGAGCTCGAACCAGCAGGCGCTGTGGATCGTGAACCAGCTCGATCCGGACACCGTGCCCTACCACCTCGGCGACGCGGTCGAGATCCACGCCCGGCTCGATCCCGAGCTGGTGTTCGCGGCGGTCCGGATCCTGATCCGGCGCCACCCGATGCTGCGCGCCCGGATCGCGGTGCGTGACGGCCGGCCGGTCCACCGCATCGCGCGGGACGTCACCGCGGACGTCAAGCTGATCGATGTCCGGGGCTGGACGTGGGCGGACCTCCACGCCGCGCTGCTCCGCGAGTACCGCAAGCCGTTCGACCTCGAGCGCGAACCGCTGCTCCGGTTCCGGCTGTTCCAGCGCGGAGACCGCCGGTTCGTCGTGCTGCAGGTCGTCCACCGCATCATCGCGGACGCGGCCTCGACCGGCGGCTTTCTCGACGAGCTGCTGGCGGTGTACGACGCGCTTCGCCGCGGCGTCGATCCCGTGCTGCCGCCCTTGCCCGCGCGTTACCTCGACTTCGTGAACTGGCAGAACCGCCTGCTGGCGAGCCCGGAGGCCGAACGCATGCTGCGCTACTGGATCGAGCACCTGCCGGCGGAGCTGCCGGCCCTCCCGCTGCCGACCGACCGGCCGCGCCCCGACGTCCAGACCCACCACGGCGCGGCGCAGGGCTTCCTGCTCGGCAGCGATCTGACCGCGCGGATCCAGGCGATGGCCCAGGTCACGGGCGCGACGCCGTTTGCGATCCTGCTCGCCGCCTGCTGCCTCCTGCTCCACCGCTACGCCGGCCAGGACGACATCATCGTCGGCAGCCAGGTGGCGGGCCGGACCCACGACGCGCACGCCGCGACCTACGGCTGCTTCGCGAACGCGCTGCCGCTGCGCGTCTCGCTCGCCGGCGATCCGCCGTTCCTCGCCGTGCTCGATCGCGTGCGGGCGACCGTGGCCGGCGCGCTCGATCACCAGGACTACCCGCTCGCGCGGCTGGTCGAGGACCTCGGCCTGCCGCACGACCCCGGCCGGTCGCCGGTGTTCCAGGTGATGTTCGAGCTGCTCGATCGCGCGCCGACCGAGCACCGCGGTGTCAAGCTCGATCGCATCGAGCTGCCCGAGCAAGCCGGCCCGCTCGATCTGACGCTGTCGGTCCGCGAGGACGAGCCCGAGCACGCGTTGCGCTGCACGCTGACGTACAACCGCGACCTGTTCGACGCCGAGACCATCCGGCGGATGGCGTCGCACTACACCCGGCTGGTGGTCGCGGCGATCGCCGATCCGCTGCGGCCGGTCAGCGAGCTGGAGATGCTCGGCGCCGCGGAGCGCGCCCGGATCGTGCAGCGCTGGAGCGGCGCGGACGTGGCGGTGGTCCCGGACCGGCCGGTCCACGCGATGATCCGCCGGCACGCCGCCCTGCGGCCCGACGCGCTCGCGGTGATCGCCCCGGGCGACGACGGCGCACGGATCGTGACCTACGGCGAGCTGGACGCCGCGGCCGCGCAGCTCGCGCGCCGGCTGCGCCAGCTCGGCGCGGGCGACCGCGACGTCGTGGCGGTGTGCCTGGACCGCTCGCCCGAGCTCGTGATCGCGCTGCTCGGGATCCTCCAGACCGGGGCGGCGTACCTGGTGGTGGACCCGGAGGACCCCGACGATCACATCGCGCCGCTGATCGAGCGCGCGGGCGCGCGGTTTGTCGTCGGCGCGATCGCGGGCCGGCTCACCGGGCTGGCGGCCTGCACGCGGCTGAGCTTCGAGGACGCGCTCGGCGACCCAGGTATGCCGGCCGTGCCCGATCCCGCGCCGGTCGCGGGGGTGGCCGGCCTCGAGCGCACCGCGTGCGTGTTCCACGCATCGGGATCGCCGGGGCAGCCCCGGGCCGTCGCGATCAGCCACCGCAGCCTGGCATCGGCGTACCACGCGTGGGACGTGACGTACCGGCTGCGCAGCGAGGCCCGCGTCCACCTCCACACCGCGCGCGCCGCGCTCGATCGGTTCACCGGCGCCGTCGTGCGCGCGCTGTGCTCCGGCGGGGCGCTCTGCCTGGTCGGCGAGCCGCTCGTGCGCGACCTCGCCCGGCTGTGCGACACTCTGGTCCACCACGCGGTCGACACCGCCGAGCTCACGCCGGCGCTCGCGCGCGAGCTGACGGCGCACTGCCTCCGCGACGGCAAGCGGCTGGAGCTCCTGCGGCTCGTCGTCGTCGGCCCGGGCGCCTGGACGGTCGACGACGACCGGCAGCTCCGCGCGCTGCTCGGGCGGCGGTCGCGGCTGATCCACGTCCACGGTGCGACCGAGGCGACGATCGACAGCGCGTACTTCGAGGGCCCGGTCGACGGCCTTCCGCCCGACCGGCGGGTGCCGATCGGTGGGCCATTTCCAGGCAGCCGGGTGTTCGTGCTCGATCGCCACGGTGCGCCGGTCCCCGCCGGTGTGCCCGGCGAGCTGTGGCTGGGAGGCAACGGCGTGGCCGCCGGCTACCTCGGCGATCCGGACGCCACCGCGGCCCGGTTCAAGATCGTCGAGCTCGACGAGCGCGGGCTGATGCGGCTGTACCGCACCGGCGAGCTCGCGCGGTGGGACGCGCGCGGCACGCTCCACGCGGTGGGGACGGTTCCGCCGGACGACGGCGCCGCGATCCAGCCGCTGGCGAGGAAGGGGTGAGTCCATGGCGAACTCGATCAGGCCGCGTCAGACCATGATCATCATCGGCGCGGGCATCGGGGGGCTGGCCACCGGGTGCTATGCGCAGATGAATGGCTATCGCAGCCGCGTGTTCGAGCTGCACGAGGTCCCCGGCGGCTGCTGCACCGACTGGAAGCGCGGCGAGTTCAGCTTCGACGGCTGCATGAGCTGGCTGCTCGGCAGCGGCCCGGGCAACGAGCTGTACCAGATCTGGCTGGAGCTCGGCGCGCTGCACGGCAAGGAGGTTCGCCACTTCGAGATGTTGAATGCGGTCGAGACCGCCGCCGGCGACACCGTGCGGTTCTACTCGGACCCGGACCGGCTCCAGGACCACCTGACCGAGCTGTCGCCCGCCGACGGCAAGCGGATCCGCGCGTTCTGCCACGGGCTGCGGCAATTCCAGAAGTGCGCGGCCGCCTATCCGTTTCTGAGGCCGGTCGGGCTGATGGGGCGGCTCGAGAAGCTGCGGATGTACCTGCGGTTCGCGCCGTTCTATCGCGCGATCACCCGGTCGATCGGGATCTCGATGGCCGGCTGCGCCGCCCGGTTCGAGAGCCCGGTGCTGCGCGAGGCGTTCCAGCACGTGCTGTACGAGAACACGCCGGAGCGGTCGCTGCTCGACCTGTACTTCCAGCTCGCGTGGCACGCCAACCGCGCGGCCGGCGTCCCCGAGGGCGGCTGGTCCGGCCTGGCGCGGTCGATCGAGGCGCGCTACCTGTCGCTCGGCGGACAGGTCCGCTACCGCGCAGGGGTCGCCGAGATCCTGGTCGAGAACGGCCGCGCGATCGGGGTCCGGCTAGGCGACGACCAGCGCTACTTCGCCGACGTGGTGGTGCTCGCCGGCGACGGCCACCCCGAGCTCGTCGACCGGGTGCGCGGCAGGTGCGTGACCGAGGCAAGCCACCCGCTCTGCACCGACCCCGACGACCCGCCCGGTGGGGGGTCTCCCGGCCAGTTCACGCTGTTCCTCGGGCTCGACCGGCGGTTCCCCGGAGCCGAGCACTGCACGACCCACCTGTTGACCGAGGACGAGGCCGCGGAGCTCCCCGGGATCGTGCACCCCAGCATCCACGTCCAGTTCCGCAACCGGCACTACCCCGAGCTGTCGCCGCCCGGCAGCTCGGTGATCGTCGCGAGCTTCGCCTGCGACCTCGCGCGCTGGCGGGCGCTGGATCAGGGCGAGGATCGGCCGGGCCGGCAGCGCCGGGGCATCGAGGTCCGCACCCTCGCGGTTCCGCGCGCGCGGTCCTACCCGCAGGAGAAGCGGCGGGTCGCGGAGTTCCTGACCGGCTATCTCGATCGCAGGTATCCCGGCCTCGCTCGCGCGCTGGTGGTCCGCGACGTGTCGAGCCCGCTCAGCCCGCTGCGCTGCGCCGGGAACCACGGCGACGCGATGCTGCCGTGGCAGCCGTTCGTCGCGGGCGGCGACGTGCCGGACCAGGGTGCGCGGCCCGGCCCGGTGCTCCCCGGGCTGCGCAACCTCTACGTCGCGGACGCCGGCGCGGCGACCGGCGGGCTGATCCGGGCCGCGGCGGCGGGCCGCCACGTGGTGCAACTCATCTGCAGGGACGACCGCAGGCGGTTCACCGCCTGGATCGAGGACTCCGCTGCGCCGCCGACCCACGTGATCGTTCCGCCGGGCGGGCCCCGCATGGCCGGGCCCGATCGCCGGCGGCCCGGCCCCGCGCGCGCCGCGATCGGCTCGGCGCGGCGGACGCCGCCTGCCGCGACGCGCCGGCCCGCGTGACCGCGCCTACGGAGGACTGTCATGAAGATCGAGAAGTGGGTCGTGTGCGAGCATCACGAGGGCGTTCCGGACGCCGGCCGGGTGTACGAGAAAGTCGTCGAGGACGTCGATGTCCGGCTCGGCCCCGACGAGATGCTCCTCCAGACGCTGTACGTGTCGGTCGATCCGTACCTCCAGGGCATCGCGCGGGACACCCCGCTCGGTGATCCCATGGCGGCCGACTCGATCATGCAGGTCCTCGAGGCCGGGCCGCGCGCGCGGTTCAAGCCCGGCGACCTGGTCCAGGGCTTCGGCGGCTGGCAGAGCCACGTCCTCCACAACGGCGCCGAGTCGCCGTGGCCGACCGGCATGTTCCCCATGGTGTTTCCGGCGTTCCGCAAGCTCGAGCCGGCGCACCACGACGCGATCCTCCCGCTGACCACGGCGCTCGGCGTGATGGGCGCGGCCGGCATGACCGCGTGGGGCACGCTGACCAGGTTCCTGACGATCCGGCCCGGCGACACGCTGGTGATCAGCGGCGCGTCGGGCGCGATCGGCGAGCTGGTCGGCCAGCTCGGCAAGCGCGCCGGCGCGCGGGTGGTCGGCACCGCGGGATCGCGGCCCAAGGCCGACTACCTGGAGAGCCTGGGGTTCGATGCGGTCATCGACTACAAGCGCCACCGCACGCCGGACCAGCTGCGCGCCGCGCTCGCC
>JBGQCL010000079.1:0-31034 GCA_041495365.1 Kofleriaceae bacterium
CGAGTGAGGTCCGCTCGCATCCGCAGCTGGCGCCGCTTCCAGACCGCGTAGATCGCGGGATAGACGATCAGCTCGAGGACGAACGAGCTGACCAGGCCGCCGACCATGGGCGCCGCGATCCGCCGCATGACGTCGGCGCCGGCGCCGCTGCTCCACAAGACGGGCCCAAGGCCGATCAGCATCGTCATCACGGTCATCACCTTGGGCCGGATCCGCTTGGCGGCGCCCTCCACGATCGCGTCGTCGAGCTCGGCCTGGGTCTGGAGCTGTCCGGTGCGCAGGCGAGCGTCGTGCGACAGCCGCAGGTACAGCAGCATCACGACGCCGGTCTCCGCGTCGAGTCCGGCGAGCGCGATCATGCCGATCCAGACCGCCACGCTCAGGTGGTAGCCGAGCAGCCACAGCAGCCAGACCGCGCCGACCAGCGAGAACGGGACCGCCAGGATGACGATGCCGGTCTCGACCCACGACCGGGTGTTCCAGTACAGCAGGAGGACGATGATCAGCAGCGCGATCGGCACGACGAGCTCGAGCTTCTGGCGCGCGCGCTCGAAGTTGCGGAACTGACCTGCCCAGTCGATCCGGACGCCGATCGGCAGCGTGACCTGGTCGTGCACGACCTGCTTGGCCTGCGCGACGTAGTCGACGATCGGGCGGTCGGTGTCGACGAACACGTACATCACCAGCTTGCCGGCCTCGCTGTGGATCATCGCAGGGCCGGTGGTGAACCGGATGTCGGCGACCTCGGACAGCGGCACGTGGTCGCCGGTCGGGGTCTTGACCAGCGCCTCGCCGAGCCGCTGCGGGTCGTTGTCGAACGACTCGGCGTAGCGCAGCGTGATGTCGTAGCGCGCGCGGCCGTCGCTCACTCGCGACACTGCGCGGCCGCCGATCGCCTCGACCACGCCGAGCACGTCCTCGGCGCGCAGCCCGTAGCGGACCAGCTGGTCGCGCTTGATGTCGACATCGACGAAGAACCCGCCGCTGGCGCGCTCGGCGAACGCGCTGCGGGTCCCGGGGATCTTCGCCACCACGCGCTCGATCGCGATCGCGGTCCGCTCGAGCGTGGCGAGGTCGTCGCCGAACACCTGGATGCCGAGCGGGCTGCGGATGCCGGTCGACAGCATCTCGGTGCGGGTCTGGATCGGCATCCACCACAGGTTGGGCATGCCCGGGAACCGGACCTTCTCGTCGAGCTCGCGGATCAGGTCGTCGCGCGACAGGCCGGGGCGCCACTGGGATCGCGGCTTGAGCAGGATGACGGTCTCGGCCATCCCCATCGGCGCCGGATCGGTGGCGGTGTCGGCGCGGCCGATCTTGCCGAACACCGACGCGACCTCGGGGACCTTGCGGAGCTCGTGGTCCATCCGCTGCAGGACGCGCGACGCCTCCGTCATCGACATGCCGTGCGGCGCGGTCGGCATGTAGAGGATCGAGCCCTCGTCGAGCGGCGGCATGAACTCGCTGCCGAGCCGGCCCAGCATCGGGAGCGTGATCGCCACCGCGGCGGCCGACAGCGCGATCACCAGCACACGCCGGCGGATCACGAACCGGACCACCGGCGTGTAGGCGGCGACCAGCAGGCGGTTCAGCAGGTTTCGATCGCGGCGGAACATCCGTCCGCGTACCAGCACCGCGGCGAGCGCCGGGGTCAGCGTGATGGCGAGGATCGCGGCGAACCCGATCGAGTAGGTCTTGGTGGCCGCCAGCGGCCGGAACAGCTTTCCTTCGCTGCCCTCGAGCGTGAACACCGGCAGGAACGCGACGGCCGTGACCAGCAGCGCGAAGAAGATCGGCGCCGCGACCTCCTGCATCGCCTCGATGACCACCGGCAGCCGGACGGCTTGACCGGGGCGCCCGGCGAGCTTCTGGTGGATGTTCTCGACCATCACGATCGAGGCATCGATCATCGCGCCGATCGCCACCACGATGCCGCCGAGCGACATGATGTTCGCGGTGAGGCCCTGGTGGTACATCGGCACGAACGCCGCCAGGACCGCGACCGGCAGGGTGAGGATCGGGACCAGCGCGCTCCGCACATGGAGCAGGAACAGGAAGATGACCAGGCTGACGACGATCATCTCCTCGATCAGGGCCTTGCTCAGGGTCCCGATCGCGGACCGGATCAGCTCGGAGCGGTCGTAGGTCACGACCAGCTCGGTGTCCTTGGGCAGGCTGGCGCGGACGTCCTCGAGGCGCTGCTTGACCGCGTCGATGACCTCGAGCGCGTTCTCGCCGTAGCGCATGATCACGATGCCGCCGACGACCTCGCCCTCCCCGTCGAGGTCGGCGATCCCGCGGCCCTCGGCGTACGCGCGCACGACCTGGCCGACGTCGCGGACCAGGACCGGCGCCCCGCTCGGCTCGGTCGCGACGAGCGCCGACGCGATCTCCTCCGGGGTGGTCACGGCCGCATGGCCGCGCAGCACGTGCTCGTGCTCGGCGATCTCGAGCGTGCGCCCGCCGATCTCGAGGTTGGCCCCGCGGACCGCGCGCGCGACGTCCTCGATGCCGAGCCCGTGGGCGTGGAGCTTGTCCGGATCGAGCTGGACCTCGTACTGCTTGAGCATGCCGCCCAGCGATGCGACCTCGGCGACGCCGGGCACGCTCTCGAGCGCGTAGCGCAGGTTCCAGTCCTGGAACGAGCGCAGTGCGGCGAGGCGCTCGTGCGTGTCCTCGTGATGCGCCGCGGCCCCGTGTTGATGCGCCCCGACTCTGGGCCCGGGGTCGACGTAGACCGGCGGCTTGGGCTTGAGCGCGTACTGGAACACCCAGCCGACGCCCGTCGCGTCGGGACCGAGCGTCGGCCGGGCGCCGGCGGGGAGCTCGTGCTCGATCCGGGCGAGCGCCTCGGTCACCCGGGAGCGCGCCCAGTACAGATCGGTGCCGTCCTCGAAGATCAGGTAAACGAATGACAGCCCGAAGAACGACTGGCCGCGCACGGCCCGGACCTTCGGCGTCGACAGCAGCGCCGACGACACCGGATACGTGACCTGGTTCTCGACCAGATCGGGGCTCTGGCCGGGCCATTCGGTGAGGACGATCACCTGGGTGTCCGAGAGATCCGGGAGCGCATCGAGCGGCGCCGCGCGCAGCGCGTACCAGCCCCACACGGCGAGCGCCGCCGCGAGCAGGATGGTGAGCATCGGGTTGCGCGCGCTGGCGGCGACGATCCGGGCGATCACGCCGGCGTGCCGATCGGGAGGGGGAAGCGAAGGCGTCATGGGCTACCAACCACTCCCTTCGGGGGTGGCAGAGGCGGGGGCCGGACGGATCGGCTTGACCGGGGCTGGCTTCGCGAGGTCGCCCCACAGCGAGCCATCGGATCGCAGCCGGCTCTCCGCTGCGAGCAGGAACGTCCCCTTGACGACGACCGGCTCACCCTCGGCGAGGCCGTCGAGCACCTCGACGAGGCCGGCCGCGGTGACCCCGAGCTTCGGCGTGCGGGGCTCGAACCGCCCGGTGCCGTGCTCGACAAATACGATCCGCCGCGGACCGGCGTAGAGCACGGCCTCGGCGGGCACGACGAGGCGAGGTGACAGCGGGACCTCGAGCTGCGCCTCGACCCGCATCCCGGGGTGCAGCATGTGGCCGGGGTCGTCGACGACCAGCCGCAGCTCGCCCGGTGCGTCGGTCGGGCGCGGTGGCTCGACCGTGCCGGTGAACGTCTGGAGTGGCAACGCCGGCACCGACACGTCGACCGGCTGGCCGGGCTGCACCTCGCGCGCGTCTCCCCGGTACACCCGCGCGGCGATCGACGCGCGATCGGCCGCGGCGGGCGGGGGCTCGACGACCTCCCCGGCCGCGACGACCCGCTTGATGAGCGGGCTGGTCTCGACCGGGGCCACGATCACACCGAGCCGCGCCCGGGCCGCCGCGGCGACCCGGACGACGCCCGAGGTTCGATCTTCCTTGGATATCGGCGTGAGCGCCATCCCGCAGATCGGGCAGGGACCCGGATGGTCGGATTCGACCGACGGGTCCATCGGACAGGTATAGAACGCGACCGGCTCGTCACCGACGCCGGTCGCGTCGCGGTCGCCGGTGATCCACCCAGCGAGCTCGCCATGATAGACCACGACGAGCACGGCGAGCCCCGCCGCCAGGACGGCCAGCGGGGCGAGCCTGCGCTGCTGGTTCACGATCGGCGACTGCTCGGCCATGCGCTACTGCACCTGGAACGAGGCGGTTGAGCCCGAGCCAGCGGTGGTCTGGATGCAGTAGCCGAAGTGGCGCTCCGACACCAACGGAGTGGCCCAGTTCGCCCCAGTGCACGGCATGACCCTGCCGTTGATGGTGAGCTGCCGGCCGGTGCCGAAGCCCGTGCAGGAGCCGGTGACGATCTCCGACGTGGTCTCGAAGCAAGCGGCCCCGGTGCCGAGCGCGCCGGAGTTGAACGTCGTGCCGTCCGGGACCGTGAACGAGGTCGGGTTGTTGCACAGGCCGGAGCACGGCGTCGCCACGGCGTCATCGCACTGCGCGAGGCAGTCATCGAGGCTGCCCTGGCACTGGGACGTGTCGTTCGCGTTTCCGATGGACAAGCAGTTCTTTTGATCGGGCTTTGTGCCGTTCGCGCACAGCTTGTTGATCTGGGCGCACGCGTTCATCGGGAACACCTCCCACTGCGCGGGATTGACGTTCGGGCTCTGTCCGGTCTGCGCCTGGTGCACGGTCAACGCCCGGTAGAGCTGTCCTTGGAACAGGACCCGGTCCTTCACCGCGTAGATGATCTGCGGCTGCCACGTGCCGTCGTTGTTGTTCACCCGCTCCCACAGGTCGAAGCGCGTGTTGGGGGGCTGCGACGAGGTCGACGTGTGCGCCACGCGGACCCGGTAGTCGATGTTCTGGAACGCGACCACCGTGCCGACGGTGTATGCCTTGCTCGCCGCCCACAGGCCGACCATCGGCATCTTGCGCAGCATGTCATTGTCCTCGTGGCCCAGGACGTGACAGTGCCACACGTACCACGCATTGGTCGCCGGGTCGACCGGCTGGATCGGGTACTGGTTCTGGCCCGGGCTGACGCCGCCGGTAGGAGTCTCCTGGGGCGCCCACCGCGTGACGAGCGTCAAGACCTCGTCGGGATTGCTCTTCGCGGTGTCCTTCCAGCCGGATTCGTAGGCGCCCGCCGGGGTCGGCGAGCCCTGGAGGAACGGCGTCGGGTCGACGACGATCGGGCGCGTGACCGGCAGGTGGCCGTTCATCAGGTGCCACTGCTGGAGATACTTGGCGGTGTCGATGGCCTGGCGCTGGACCACCTGGAACTCGAGCAGGTGGATGTGGATCTGGTGCTCGCCGCCGCCGAGGTTGACGAGTTGCCACTTCTCGGTCGAGCCGATCAGCGGGTACTCGGTGGGCGGCGCGGTGAAGTTGAGGCCGTCGACCGAGCGCAGCTGGTCGCCGTCCGCGTCGAAGTGAATGTGCAGCGTCTTGATCCGGTCCGGGGCGTTGGTCGGGAGCGACGCGCGGGCGACCAGCGTCGGAGGCGCCGGCGGTGGCACCGCGGTGGAGTTCACCACGGTGAACTGCATGATATTGCCGAGCGTCTTTGCCGGCTGGGCGCCGTCATTGTTCATGGTGATCAGCGTCCCCGCCGGGAACTGGGAGAAGTCGACGAGGATGTCGGCGCGCTCGGTGATCCCGAGCGCGACCGAGGTCAAGGTCTGCGGCTGCGGCAGGTACCCGCCGTCGGTCCCGATCAGCGTGAACGGAACGGCATGGGGGCTGCCTCCCTGGATGGGCGGTTGTTGGTTGATCGAGATGTGGAATATGGTGGAGCTGGCGGTGGCCACGATCCGGAACCGGTACTGCTGGCGCTTGACGTTGAGGTTCGGCCACACCACGCCGTTGACGATGTTGGTGTCGGAGTTGTCACCGGGCGACCAGTACGCGTTCTTGATGTTGACGCTCGACCGCGGGAAGTTCATCTCGCCATCGGTGAAGAACGACTTGGAGGCGATCGAGAGCGCGATCTCGAACTCGCCCTTGGGCAGCGTCGAGCTCGCCTTGTCGAGCGGGCTGTTGAGATCGCGGATGAAGTAGGCCGGCCCGTTGAGTCCGGCGTACACGTTGAGCCGCGTGATGCCCAGCGCGTGATCGTGATAGAACAGCTGCGTGCCCGGCTGCTGGTTGGGCTCGGTGTAGTCCTGGGTCGTGAAGTTCGGCCCGCGCGCGGAGCCCGCGGTGAACCACTCGTCGGCGATGCCGTCATTCTGCGGCACGACGACGAGGCCGTGGTTGTGGGTCGCGATCGCGACCGGGGACTGGCCACCGAGGTTGACGGTCGGGAACTTCTGGAACGGCCCGACCGGCGCCTCGATCCCGGCCGGGTTCGCCCAGAGGACCGTGGGGTCGACCGGCATGAAGGTAGACCCGGTGATCTGATTTTGCCAGTGAATGATGGCGGGGATGCCGCGGGTGTTGTCGAACACCGGACCCGGCACCGTGCTCACGAACTCGGTCGCACTCGAACCCGGGATCTTCACATTGCCGCTGTACGCCAGGGCGGTGGTGGCTGGGAAGCCCGGCGGCAACATCTGTACCGTTGCCAGCCGCGCGCTCACGGTGTACTCGTGGCGGATGACGTTTCCGTGAGAATCGGTGACCACGGTCGGGGCATATACCCGCGGGATCGGCAGCTGGGTCACGAACTGAGGAATCGTCGTCGGGTCGAGTGGCACCTGGTTCACCGAGGGCGTGCCCACGGCTTGCTCGCTCTGGCTGACGTCGTCTGGTTTGTCGAGACAGCCGACCAGCGGCAGCCACGCGATCGCGATCCCGGCCAGGGTGCTTCTCGGTCGATTTGCAGCGAAACTCATCAATATCATCCTCTCCTCCTACTGGTGCTACTCGTGGATGACAGTTTCCCGGCTCCGGATGTGCTCCGGGGGATCCAGGTATTGCTGAACTGCAGCCTAGTATTTTTTCGCTCAGGCTATCAAGTCCAGAAATCCAGGACGCCCGCATTCCGGTGCACGTCATAAACTCTGCATTCCGGCACACAGATTCGAAAAAACTGAGGGCTGCCACAATCTGCGATATGCGATCTGGAATCTGAAGATGCCGTCAGGGCTTGGAGATCTGCGTCATTCCCGACGAGGTCCGCGATCCTGATCATCGGCTGTCTCGATCCGACGTTGGTGACGCGGACGATCGGTGCACAGCCTGCGGTGCCACCTCTGGTGAACGCCATATAGTGGTGACCAATGCAAGGGGTCGTCACACAGCGCGGATCGACCCGACTCACCGGGTCGCCGAGGTCGCGCACGCGTTACCGTGTGGGAGTCGAGAGCAGGTCGGGCGCCGGCGCGTTGCCTGCGATGGATCGTGCCGTCACGCCGACATACGATTCCGCGATGAAATCGGGTTCCACGACAAGTCAGCCGATGAGGCCTGCGATCCTGATCATCGGCTGTCTCGATCCGGCGTCGTGACGCGGACGATCGGTGCAGCAGACTGCGGCGCCATCTTTCGTGAACGCAATATAGTGGTGACTCATGCAAGGGATCCTCACACAGCGCGGATCGACCCGACTCACCGGGTCGTCGAGCTCGCGCACCGCGTTACCGTGCGAGAGTCGGAAGCGAGTCGGGCGCCGGCGCGTTGTCTGCGATGGATTGTGCCGTCGCGCCGACATACGATTCCGCGATGAAATCGGGTGCCACGACAAGTCAGGCCGGAAGCAGTTCCACCCCGCAGCGCAGGGTCCCCCGACGCATTGTGCTTGTTGTCGCCGCTGGGATGCTCGGGCTGGTGGTCGCCGGGTTCATCCACCTCGTCCACGGAGGGGACGCAGAGCCCGATCGCGAGGTCTCCAGCCAGCGCGCGCCCTCCCCGACGGAGCAAAACCGCGCGGCGCGACCGGTGTTACCGCAGGCGAAGCCAGCCGAGCCGGCGCCGGCACAGCCGCGCTCCGTGGGCGTCGGCGCGGCCGAGGCCAACCGCAAGCTCACCCAGATCAAGGTGCAGAAGTACGTCCACGAGGCCTACCCGGCCTGGCTCCAGGCGCACCCCGGCAAGGAATGTCCGCAGCGGCTGATCGAGCTCAACGAGTTCATGGACGACAGCGACGCGAACGACGCCTGGGGCCGGCCGCTGAAGATGTTCTGCGGCGAGGACCTGGCGGCGGGCGCGAAGGGGATCGAGGTGCTCTCGCTCGGCAGGGACGCCGAGGAAGGGACCGAGGACGACATCAAGGCCAGGGAATGAGCGGGCGAGCTGGCGCGGAGCCGTCGCGTTCATGGACGCTTGCCGAAGCCGCGGATGATCTTGACCAGTCCGTCGAGCACCTCGGGACGATCCCGGAGCCGCGTGTTGCTGGGCATCGCAGGGCTCTTGCCCAGGTTGACGCCGCCCTTGAGGATGATCTCCTTGATCTGGTCGTCGGTGACGCTGGCCTGCCACGCCGGATCGGTGTAGTTGTGCGGCCTGGGTTCGAAGGCATCTGCGCTGGGCCCGTCGCCGGCGCCGTTGACGCCGTGGCACACCGCGCACTTGGTGTCGAACATCACCTGGGCCTGCGAGGGCTGACCGACGCTGCTGCGGGATCGCGACGACAAGTTCGGGGCAGCGTTCGACCGCGCAGCCCAAGGTGTCGGCGCCAAGGTGATCCGGACGGCGGTTCGCGCACCGAATATGAACGCCGTCGCGGAGCGGTTCGTGGGCAGCGTCCGACGAGAGCTACTCGACCACGTGCTGCTGGTCGATGATCTCCATCTCGCATCTCTTGTGCGCCAGTACCAGCTGTACTTCAACGAGAACCGGCCGCACCAGGGGATCGGGCAGCGTGTGCCGGCGAAGCCCGTCATGGACATCGACCCGTCCAAGCCGATCGAGGTCACGAGCGTGCTCGGCGAGCTTCACGTCAACTACCGCAGGGCCGCTTGACTCATGGCGATCCTGCCGGACGACATCGGTAGCCAGCACGGGTGGTACTGGCTCTGACCTGGCATCGCCGGCCAGCGTGCCCCGGCGCGCCGCCGTTCCCTACTTCCGCCATGATGTTCGAGAACTGAAGCGAACATCCACCCCAGGTGTCCGCGAGCAGCGCGGCTCGTGGGTCGCACCTGTCGATATGTTAGTTTCCATCCATTTGGCCGTCATGTTGGCCGTCATGTTGGCCGGGTTATTGGCCGGGTTATTGGCCGGGTTATTGGATCGGTGTTCGCAACGATGCACGCCATACAGTCAACCTGATCGTCCGTGCGTGTGCTGGCCGCACCCGTCACGTCGCCGCCGCACCGTACCGAGTACCGCAATGTGTTGGTCTTGAGGTCGATCGCCCCGGTTGATCTCGCGTCGTGGACCAGGCCTTCACCGTCCCCGTTAAATCTCAACTGCATCCGCGGATACTAGCACAAGACGTCGGAGGTAGCGGCTCGCCGGAGGGCACGGAGGCGGCGGCGCAACCGGCGATCGCGTGGAGCAGGAACTCGCCGTGCCAGATTCACGGCGCGCCGCGCCCGATATCGGCGACCGATTCCACGGGTTCGCGACGAACGGCGGGCGGTGCCGAAGCCGGAGGCGTCGGACCGGCGGATGGCGCGGCTGGCGCCGGCGGCGTCGAATCGTCGACCGGCGCCGGCGCGGCGGGCGTCGCTGGCGCCGAAGCCGGAGGCGGCGAATCCGCCGGAGGTGCCGGGGTCGGATCGGCGGGCGGCGCCGGCGTCGAACCGATCGGCGCCTGCGCGACGGGCCCGGCAAAAGGCGTCATCGCCGCGTGACATCGTGCGACAGCACGTGTTGCAGCGATGCATCGATCGGCGATGCCAATGTCAGACCGCTGCTCGTGGCGATCGAGTGACCCCGCACATCGAGCCCGACGCTGTCAGTCGAGCGAGCAGGTGCGCTCGAACACGAGCGAAGTGAAGTTCGATTGCGCCCCGGTCTGCTGCTCGAGCTGGAAGCAGACGCACGACATCGTCCCCACGACTGTGGTCAGCGTGGCGTCGCTGTAGAAGTTGACCTTCCACGACTTGTCGCTGCACCGCACTCCGGTCGAGACGTCCTGCGAGCTCGTCGAGGTCGACTCCCCAGCCTCGGGTTCGGGTTCGGTGGCACATCCGGCGAAACACAGCCCGGCAACGAACAGCACTCCAGCAATCGTCTTCATCTGTCGTACTCCTGGTTTCGAGGGTCGCCGGCAAACAACCCGCGCCGCGCGGTCGGCCAACGCGGCGCGACGACGCGCGGCCGCGCGAGCGTAGTGGAGCACGCCTGGCGGCCGGGCCCTGTGAGGCGAGCCTGACGTGCACACGACCTCGTATGTCACTGTGCGGTGATCGGCCACAGGTGCCAGGCGACCCCGCCGAGCGTGTCGCGGACCACGATCGCCAGCGTGCCGGCGTGCGGATCCTCCGGCTCGACCCGCAGGTGCGCCGTCGCGAGATCGAAGTCGTGCATCGTGCCGCACGACGTCAGCCAGTTGATGTTGTACGTGGCGTCGAAGTTCACCGCCAGCGGGACATCGACGCCGGCCGGCACCGTCAGCTGCACCTGGGCGAGCCCGTCCATGCCGCCGATCGTCACCGGATCGACCACCGGGTTGTCGGTGTGCTGGCCCAGCCAGACCACCTTGAGCGCGGTCTGGCCGAGCCGGGTGAACCCGACGCGCAGCCGCAGCGGGACCGGCGCGCCGGCGTCGAGCCCGAGCTCGCTGCGCGCCGCCGCCAGCTGATCGCCGCCCGGCGCGGTCACCGTCCAGTGCGCGGCCTGCCGGCCCAGCGCCCCGGCGAGGCTGGCCGGCGACACCACCTCGGCGGTGTCCGGATCGACGCCGTCCGGCGGCTGGCCCTGGTGGCCGAGCAGCGCGTCGATCGCGGCGACCTCACCCGACGCGAGCCGCGGCGGCGCGGCGCGCACCGCGATCACCCGATCGTGCGACAGCTGCCAGTCCGGATCGACGTCGGCCGAGCAGCCGGCGAGCACCGCGAGCACCGCCGCCCGCCTCATAGCACCGCACGCAGCCCGGCCGAGGGGATGAACGGCAGCGACTCGAACGCGCTGCGCTGCGAATAATCGTAGTTGTAAAAATAGGTCACGACGCTGCGATTGAAATAGACATTCTGGACATCGAGGTAGGCGACCATGGCCGCCGGTCCCCACTTCCACGCGTAGTCGACGCGGAGGTCGACCTCGTGGTGGATCGGCGCGCGCGCCGAGTTGATCGCGCCCGGCATCGGGATGTGCAGGTTGCGGTCGCTGTCGAACTCGGCGCCGACCACCGGTGTGTAGGGCAGCCCCGAGTACAGCGTGAACCGCCCGCCGAGCTGCCAGCGGCCGCGCTTCCAGCTCGCCGCGACGTTGAGGTTGTGCGGCTGGTCGTAGTCGAACAGCCGCACAGGCCCGCCCGGCGCGTCGACCCGCACCGAATTCGAGTACGAGTAGCCGAGCCAGCCGAACCACGCGCCGCCGTGCACCATCGCGAGCAGCTCCATGCCCTTGCTGGTGCCGCGGCCGTCGTTGTTGAGCGTGCCGTCGGCGTTGTGGGTGATCAGCTCCGTGCGATCGGTGTAGTACATCGTCCCCTGCAGCCGCACCCCGAGGATCGGCGTGTACTCCAGCCCGGTGGTCAGCTGCTGCGAGCGCTCGGACCGCACGTGCGGGTCGAGCAGCTCGGTCTGGAACTCCGGCGGGCGGCGGTACATCCCCGCGCTGAACCGCGAGGTCAGCGTGTCGCTCAGCTTGATCTGCAGCTCGCTGCGCGGCTGGACCGCGAGCTCGCGCGGCCGCCCGAAGTAGTCGGCGCGCAGGCCGAGCGTGATCCGGATCCGCGGGTCGAACGTCGCGGCGGCCGACGTCCACGCCGCGAAGTCCGGGAACCACACCGCGCCGCGGAAGTGCGTCGTGGTGTCCCTGGGGTCGTACGGCGGCAGCGGCTCGCCCTCGCGGCGCTCCAGCGGCAGCGCGATGTCGACCGACGAGTGCCCGATCTGGGCCTCGGCCCCCGAGCTCCACACCACGTCGCGCAGCCCGATCGCCTCGCGCATCGTGCGCGTCACCACCGCGCGCGGCGTGACCAGCGCGGTCGGCACGTCGAGCCGCTGGTACAGCCCGACCTCGGCGTCGATCTCGGCCAGCATCCCCGACAGCGCCAGGTTCGCCTGCCACTCGCCGTCGTGGTACTTCGCCGCGCCGGTCAGCCGCAGGAACCGGGTCCGGGTGAAGAACCGCTTCGACGGCGCGTCCTCCTTGGTCGTGAACAGCTCGAAGATGTCGTCGGTGCCGACGCTCGACAGCGACAGGTTCCACCGCGGGTTCAGCTCGTGATCGATCCGCAGCTGCTCGTCCCAGTACTGCGGCACCGTGGTCAGCGACAGGTCGACGCTCGACGGGATCACCAGCGGCAGCACGAAGTCGATCACCGAGCGGCGCAGCGCGAGCATGTACCGCGTGTGCTCGCCGAGCGGCCCCTGCGAGATCAGCCCGCCGTCGATCAGCGACACCTCGGCCTGCGTGCTGCGCGCCTCGCTGCCCGGCCGCGTCGTCAGCTGGACGATCCCCGACGACGACCGCCCGAACGCCACGTCGAAGCCGCCCGGGATGAACGTCAGCGTGTCGATCGACTCGGCCGGGACCACCGCGCGGATCCCGAGCGGATGAAACAGGATCGGCACCTCGAAGTCGTCGATCAGCACCTTGGAGTCCTGCGGCGACGAGCCGCGGATCACCACGCCCGAGTACCCCAGCGGGATCTGCTGGTTCACCACCCCCGGCATCGCGCTCAGCGCGCGCACCACGTCGCCCCCGGTGCCCGGCAGGCGCTGGATGTCCTGGCGATCGAGCTCCGCCGCGCCGGCCGCCGGGGTCGGCGCCTCCCCGGTGACCTCGATCTGCTCGCCGGTAAGCTCGGGCAGCTGGACGATGTCGTCGAGCACGGGCCCGGTCACGCCCGCCAGCGCGACCCCGTGCCGATCCGAGGTGATCACCAGCGTCGTGCCCACCGGCGCCTCGATCGAGAACCGACCCTCGGCGTCGGTCACCACCTCGCCCGCCCCGTCCTCGCGCCGCACCGTGGCGCCCCGGATCGGCCGGCGGACCGCATCGACCACGCGGCCGGTGACCGTGATCGGCGCCGCCGGGGTCGCGGCCGGCGGCGCGGGCGTGGGCGCTTCGGCCGGTGCGGGCGTGGGCGCTTCGGCCGGTGCGGGCGTCGCCGGCGGCGGTGCGGGCTGCGCGACCGCGACTCCGCCCCGGATCATCCATGCCCATGCGATGGCGACCAGCGCGCGACCAGCCCGAGGCATGTTCGCCGGAAGCCTAACACCCCGCCCTGGATCCGGCGATGACACGGCACGCAGGGAAACATCCCTTCCCCGGCGAGGCCACCCCCGGCTCGCCGGCGTGGCTTCCCTCACGGGCCAGCACCACCGTCCACCGCGGTGGGCGAGCCGGCGGTCCACCGCGATCCCGCCTCGAGCGCCAGTTCGGTTGCCGGACGACGCCGCCGCCGGCGCGAGCTCGCATCGAGCACGACGCGCGGGGCGAGGGTGACCGCGAGCGGTTGACCTCGATCGCTTCCGCGCGATGACAGCGCCGTGCTCGCGATCGACCTCACCGGCAAGCGCGCGCTGATCGCCGGCGTCGAGCGCGGCTTCGGCTTCGCGATCGCCCGCGCGCTCGCCGAGGCCGGGGCCACCGTGTCGATCGCCACCTGGCCGGCCCTGCTCAAGGCGTTCCAGATGCACTTCGAGCGCGGCAAGCTCGACGATGCGTTGCGGCTCCGCAGCGGCGGCCGGCTCGCGTTTGCCGCGATCCACCCGTTCGACGCCGACCACGACCGGCTCGACGACGTCCCGGCCGACGTCAGAGACCATCGCCGCTACAGGGACTGCGGCGACTTCACCGTACGACATCAGCTGGGCGCAGCGCATCGCATCGATCATCGCTTGCGGCTCGGCGGACGGATCGCCTCGGTGCGCAAGGTCTCGCGGGGCCGGCGCGTGCCCCGCTCGGGGGCCGCCTCGCCGCCGGACGTGGGCGGCGCGCCCTGCCCGGGGAGCGCCTCGCCCGCCGACGTGGGCGGCGCCTCCGCGGGCGCAACCGGCAGCTTGATGCGAGGGCTCGCCAGCGCCGTCCGGAGCAACTCGCTGCCCAGCGCCAGCCGGACGGCCTCGACGGTGGGCTGGGTCGATGCGTCGGCGGTGGCCATCATCTCCGCGGAGGCGCCGCGGACGAGCGCGTCGACCTCGATCGGGGTCAACGGCAGCGTCGGGGTCTCCTCGGTGGGCGCGGTGCGCTTCGTCGGAGGGCGAAGGGCAGTCGTCCGACTGCTGGACCGGGTACGACGAGGCACAGCCTTTGCGGCTCCTGCAAACAGGCCGCCAACGTGCAGCAGGTTTTTCCGGACGGAGCTGCGATCAAATCGCACCAGTGTGGCATGCGCGCCCGCGCGCTCGCGCACAGGGTAGCTCGGGCTGCGCGAGCTGCCGGCGGGCTGCCTCGACGTCGTGCTGGGCGCCCGCACTGACCTGGGCCGTGGCCGCGCTACCGGCTGGCGAGGGCGGCGTCCTCGGCGGCGTAGTCGAACGCCTGCGGCGAGACCGGCGCCGGGGTCTCGCGCTCCCAGGCGATCGTCCGGGCGAGCGCCTCGGTGCGCGTGATGGCCTCGGCATAGCCGAGCTCGCCGCGGATCCGCGTCGAGTCGGCGACCCAGTGCTGCGCGAAGTTGCCCGGGTGGCGCAGGTGCGGCGGGGCGCGATCGTCGGGCAGGACGACGAAGTCGCCGTCCCAGGCGAGCTGCGGGGCGACCAGGCGCGCCCAGTCGAGCTCGCTCGGGGCATCGGGCTCGGCGACGTTGTAGGTCCGGCCGCCGGCGGCGTCGCTGGTGGCGGCCAGCGCGATGGCGCGCGCGACGTCCTCGACGTAGCCGCGCGAGGCGCGCCACGCGGCCATGGACTCGGTGAACAGGATGGCGCGGCGGCCATCGAGGATGCGGCGGACGATCGGCTGCAGGCGGTGCAGCGGATCGCCCGGGCCGTAGACCATGGGCAGGCGCAGGATGGTGGCGTCGAGCTCGCGCACGACGCGCTCGACCGCGACCTTGTCGTAGTCGTCGTCGAGCCAGCCGACCATCTGCTGCATCGCAGCGAGCTGCTGCGGCGGGTAGGTGTGCGGCACGGTCCGCAGCGGCGATTGCTCGGTGAGCGGCAGCGGCTCGAGCGGGCCGGGCTCCAGGCGATGCAGCACGCCGCACGCGCGGTAGACGTCCATGCTGGTGACGATGACGATTCGCCGGGCTGCGCCGCGCACCACGTCGACCAGCGCGGCGGCCTGTGCGCCGGAGCTCGGGATCATGTCGATCACGACCTCGGGGGCAAAGCCGGCGATCGCGGCGCGGTGCTCGCCGAGGCGCTTGCGATCGCCGGCGATGTGGTGCGCGGCGCCCGCCGGCGGGCGGCTGCGGACGAGCGCACCGACCTCGTGGCCGCCGGCGGCGAGCCGGGCGACGACGTGGGTGCCGATGAAGCCGGAGCCGCCGATGACGAGCACGCGCATGCGCCGAGCCTAGCGCCTCGGGCCGCGGCGTGCGCCGGCAAGGTTCACCCAGCCGCTCGCAGCAGCCAGCGGCCGGACCGACGTCGATCGTCAGGCCTCGTCCTTGACCGGCGTGGCCTTGAGGGCGGCCTTGCCGTCCTTGACGTACACGGTGAACCGGACGTCGCGGCAGCCGGTCTTGAGCATCAGGTCCTCGCGGTTCTTGACCAGCTTCTCGGCGAACCGCTCGTAGACCAGGCCTGCGATCGGCTCGTTGCAGGTGCGCTTCATCGAGACGAACTGGTCGAAGATCTGCTTGAAGTAGGGGTCGACGCGCGGCTGCATGTCGCCGGTGCCGCGGCCGAGGATGTCGTCGTCGAACCCGCCGGACCGCTCGGGCGCCATCGGGCTCGACCGCTCGGCCAGGCGCCCGGGCGGGCGCTCGGGAAACCGGTCGGGTGATCGCTCGGGCAAGCGGCCGGGCGATCGCTCGGCGAGGCGATCGGGCGACAGCACGACGGGCAGCGGGGGCGGCGCAGCGATGGCGACGGGAGGTGCGGCGCGCAGCGGCGGCGGCGACGCGCCCGGGAAGACCGGCGGCGCGGGGCGCGCGGGCGGCTTGTACGACGGCTGCGAGCCGGAGTCGCCGAACCGGAAGTCGGAGGGCGGCGGCGGGACGGCGGGGGCCGGGCCGCCGGGGCGCGCGGTGGGCAGCGAGGTCGCGAGCAGGTCGATCGTGCCGAGGCCACCCTCCGGCGCCGGGCCGAGCAGCTGATCGAGATCCTTCTTCGCCGACCTCGCGTCGCGGCCCAGCTTGTCGATGTGGATGTTGACGCTGCGCGCGATCGAGCCGAACTTGCCGCCGTGGGCGTCCTCGGTGAGCCGCTCGGTGTCGCCCTTGGCGAGCCGGACGGCGTCGGCGGCGAGCCGGCGCAGCGGGCGATCGACCTCGAAGAACATCAGGCCGATGCCGAGGCAGAGCACGACGAGGAACGCCCCGCCGACCACGAACCACGGGAAGTTGTCGAACGACAGGTCGCTGTCCTTGATCGCGCGCAGCGTGCCGAGGAAGCCGAGGCTCTCGGGGCGCCGGATCATCACCGAGTAGTAGCCCTGGCGGGCGGCGGCCTCGCCGGGCAGCCGGGCGGCGATCGCGGTGTAGTCGTCGGCGCCGGCGCGGACGTCGATCGGCCGGACCTGCTGGCAGTCGGTGGTGACGTCGTTGCCGAGCTTGCCGATCGCGGCCTGCAGCGGACCGTGGTCGAACGCGAGCGACCGGCTGCCGGCGATGCCCTCGGTGCCGAGGTGGAACGCCATGTCGACGTCGAGCGACTTGACCAGGGTCTGCGCGAGCTGGGTGGTGACCTGGTGGCCGAGCACGACGGCGCCGATGTAGCCGCCCTGCTTGATCACCGGTGCGGCGGACACGAAGAACAGCGAGGTGCCCTGCACCCACACGTCGTCGCGCAGGTAGCCGGCGAGCGCGTCGTCGATCAGCGGGCGGCCGGCGGCGACGTCGCCCCAGTCCGCGTCGTCGAGGTGGACCCGCGCGACGACGCGACCTCGGCGCTCGATCAGCATGGCGAAGTCCGGCTTGCGGCTGCCCTGGATCGCCTTCATCACGGTCTCGCCGACGTCGCGCACCTGCTTCATGCGGGCCTCGTCGAGCTGCGACACGCTCGACGCCGCCTCGAGGGCATTCATGATCTCGGGCGACCGCGCGAACGCGCCGGCGAGGTCGATCCGGTTGCGGGCGTCGTCGGCGAGCAGGATGTGGATCACGCTGCACGCGGTCTGCAGCCGGTTGACCTCGCCGCGGACCAGCGTGCGCTGGGCCGGCCGCGGCAGGACCAGGGCGGCGGTGACCGCCGCGGCGGCGGCCAGGGCGAGCAGGAACAGCCAGATCTTGGACCAGAACACCGACGTCACTTCTTTCCGGCCGCCGCGGTCAGCGGCGGCAGCTTCGCGTTGACCTCGGTCCGGGTCGAGCGGCCCGTCGGCGCGACCGTCACGTCGGTGGTGAACAGCCAGCCCGACGGCTTGCCGCGGGTCTCGCCGAGCGGGTCGTAGTAGAACACCCGGAGCTTGTAGCTGCCGTCGGGGACGTCGGAGATCTCGAACCGGCCGCTGTCGTCGACGGTGGCGACGTGCGGCGTCGCGACCACGACGAGCTTGCCGCGCAGGTGGGGCGCGTCCTGGTCGGCGATGGTGTAGATCGCCGGCTGGGCGGCGCGAAACGACCGGGTGCCGGTCGGGTTGAGCGGCCCGGTGATCAGCTTGGGGTCCTCGGCGGCGGCGAGGGTGCGGGCGATCCGGGTCTGGTTCTTGATGACGACCTCGGCGCCGACCGGCACGGCGACGACCGGCCGGGCGAACGACTCGCCGACGACGTCCCAGTTGACCTGGGCCGGCGCGGTGTCCGACCTGGCATCGCCCTCGAGGATCACCACCAGGTACGGCGCGAGGCTGGGCTTCCTGATGTCGGCCAGCGGGTTCTCGATCCGGTCCACGAAGCCGCGGGCGATCACCGGGCCGCGCTCGGGGGGCGGTGGCAGCTCGAGCTTGCCGACCACCGTGCCGGCCTGCGCGAGACCCGCGAGGGCCGCGATGCTGCCGAGGATTCCGACCGAAAAGCCGAGGCGCATGGGGCCTGGGACCATCGTAAAGAGCTGCACTCCCGGCGGCAAGCGGCACCGGCTCGAACCGGCGCCGGCCACCGGGACCGCCGCCGGCCGGGACGGTGGCAAGACGGTGAGATCGGCGTTGCACTCCCGCGATCCCTGGTTCTGGCGACGATTCGCCAACGTCGGGGAACAGCTGCACCACCCGCTCGACCCACTCGCCGAGCGGCTCGCCGCCGGACAGATCGGCGAGGTGGCCGAGGCGCACGAGCACGAGATCTTCGATGGGACGATCGGCGCGAACCGCTCTGCCTTCATCACCGCGCTCATCCGGGAGCGCCGGTCGGCGCCCGTGAGGCCTGGCGCGACACCCGGCCGAGGGCGTCGGCGATCGGCCCGGCCTCCGGGAGATGACACGCGCCGGGTCACGGCTTGGCGGTGCCGGTCTCTGCCTGCTTGAGCTTGGCCTCGACCTCGGCGACGTGTGCCTGGTCGATCTTGGTGGTCATCTCGCGCAACGCGCGCCGAGCCTCGGAGAGCGTCATCGACTGCTTCGCGAGCTCGACACAGATGATGCACATGTCTGGAGTGTAGCCGACGCGTTGCTCGTGGATCGCCTCCAGGATCACCTTCCGGCGGTCCATCTCTCTTGCGACGAGGCTATCTGGCACGCGTGAGCGCCCGCTCGGGACGGCGCGGCGGAGCCGGCAGGGCCAGCGCGGTGCATCCGCAGCCTGTGATGCTGACGCCGCGAGCCGGCCGTACCCGATCGCGACGCTCGCTCCGTCCGGCAGCATGTCCGGATGCCGGACGCCCGGACCCCGGACAGCGCCGGACAGCTGGACGCGGCGAATCCGGCGCGATCTCGACGCAACTCTGCACGCGGCTGGCCGACAACGGCAGCATGGCGAATCGATGGATGTTGTGGCCGGCGGCTGGTAGTCGCTCCGGACCGCTCGCGGTGGCGATCGCGCTGGCCGCCGGGATCGCGGTCGCGCCGGCGCTCGATCGGACCGGAGTCGCGCCGGGGTTGCGCTGGCTGGTGGTCGCCGCCGTGGTCGTCGCATGGCGGCGGGCGGAGCGCTGGCGCGGGCCGCTGCTGCTCGCCGCCGGGGTGGCGCTCGGTGCGGCGCGCGGAGCCCGGCCGGAGGTGGTGGCGCCGGCGGGGGTCACCATCGACGACCGCACCGCGGATCGCGTGATCGGCGTGGTCCGCGGTCCGGTGGTGCACGGGCCGCGCGGCGACGGCGCCCGGCTCGACACCGGGGCCGCGGCGATCTGGCTGTGGAGCGACCAGCGCCTGGTGCCCGGCGAGCGCGTGGCCGCGACCGGCGCAGTCCGCACGCCGCGCGGGCTGCGCGATCCGGCGGTCCCCGATCGCGCCGAGGCGGCGCGCGCCCGGGGCGCCGAGCTCGAGCTCACCGCGCGCCAGCTCGAGCGGCTGGGCGACGCCGGCGGGCCCGGGGCCGTGATCGACCGCGCGTGGCGCTGGGCGGGCGCGACCCAGGCAGCGTGGGCCCACGCGATCGACGAGGCCGGCGGCGATCCGACCGGTCGCGCGGCGCTGCGCGGGATCGCGGTCGGCGATCGCGGCGAGGTGCCGCCGGCGCTCGACCAGCGCTGGCGGGCGGTCGGCATCTACCACGTGCTGTCGGTCAGCGGGCTGCACCTCGCGGTGGTCGCCGGGCTCGCGTTCGGCCTGCTGCGCCGGCTGGTCGCGGCGTCGCCATGGGGTGGGCAGACGCGGCCGGCGCGCTGGGCGGCCCCGCCGGCGCTGGTGCTGGCGATCGGCTAC
Source organism: Kofleriaceae bacterium (assembly GCA_041495365.1). Lineage (GTDB taxonomy): Bacteria > Myxococcota_A > Polyangia > Haliangiales > Haliangiaceae > JABFXX01. The sequence continues at coordinate 19,891 of JBGQCL010000079.1, forward strand.
AAGATGATCACCGGGGCGCAGCTCGCGACGCTGCGCTCGCTGGTCGCGGTGGGGCTCGTGCTGATCGCGCAGTTCTTCGACCGGCCGCTCCGGCTGGTCGACGCGATCGGCGTCGCGGCGATCGCGATCCTCGCCTGGCGGCCGGCCGACCTGCTCGATCCGTCGTTCCAGCTGTCGTTCGTGGCCGCGCTGACCCTGGCGCTCGGCGCGCCGGCCGGTGCGCACGGCCGCGGCGTGCGGGGCTGGCTGGTGCGCGGCCTCGTGTCGTCGACCTGGGTCGCGATCACGACGGCGCCGCTCACGGCGTATCACTTTCACCAGGTCGCCGCCGGCGGCGTGCTCGGCAACCTGATCCTGACGCCGCCGGTCGAGCTGGTCGCGCTGCCGCTCGGCCTGGCCGGCGCCGTGCTCGGCATCGCCCCGGCGATCACCGCCGCGTCGTGGATCGTCGGGCTGGCCGACCGCGGCGCCGGCCTGCTCGCCGAGGTCACGCCGCTCGGCCATGTCGTGGTCGCGAGCGCCGCGGTGATGGCGGTGGGGGTCGCGCTGTCGCTCGCGCTGGCGGCGCAGCCCGGCCGCCGCGACGGGCCGGTCATGGCGCTGCGGGCCGCGCTGTGGCTCGCGCTGTGCCTGGTATGGTCGCTCGGCCACTCGCCGCCGCCGCCCGGCGCGCTGCGCGTGACGTTCCTCGACGTCGGCCAGGGCGACGCCGCGCTGATCGAGCTGCCCGACGGCGCGGTCTGGCTGATCGACGCCGGCGGCAACCCCGGCGCGCGCGACCTCGCCCAGGCGGCCGCGCCCGGGCGCGCGATCGACCGCGTGCTCGCCGCCTACGATCACGCGCGGATCGCGCTGGCGATCGTGTCGCACCCGCACCCCGACCACTACCTCGGCCTGGCCGCGATCGAGGCGCCGATCGAAGAGCTATGGTCGGCCGAGGACACCGGCCCGCCGCCGCGCGATCGACGAGCAGAGCGAGTCGCGGGGGGTGGGGCCCCCGACGGCTCCGCCGGCGGGGCGGGGGGGGCCCCCCCGTGGGATCGACCGCCGGCGGCGATGCACGGCGCGATGCCGGGGTTCGCCGCGATCGCGGCCGGGCTCGCGGCGCGTGGCACGCGCTGGACCCACCCGCCGCTCGGCGTCGCGCGCCACGAGGCCGGCGTCGAGCTCGCCGTGTGGGCGCCGCGCTACCAGCCCGCGGCCGGCGCGCCGGTGCGCTGCGCCGCCGATCCGGTGCGTACGGTCAACGACAACTCGCTGGTCGTCGCGCTGCGCTACCGCGGCCGCACGCTGGTGTTCACCGGCGACATCGAGGCCGAGGGCGAGGACGCAGCGGTCGCGGCCGGGCTCGGCGCGGCCGACGTGGTCAAGGTCCCGCACCACGGCAGCCCGACGTCGTCCACCGCCGGCTTCGTCGCCGCGACCCACCCTGCCCTCGCGGTGATCTCGTGCGGCGCGGCCAACGCATTCGGGTTCCCGTCGCCCGCGGTCCTCGAGCGCTGGCAGGCGGCCGGCGCCGACATCGCGCGCACCGATCGCGACGGCGCGATCACGGTGACCATCGACGCCGGCGGCGGTCTCGCCGTCGAGCGCGTCGTGCGGTGACGTGCTGGCCGCGCCCGGCGCGCACGAGGCGCGGCGTCAGAACATCACCGGGCCGTCGCCGATCTGGTAGGTCAGGTTGCTGCCGAACCCGCTGGCCGCGGTCACGAGCAGCGTGCGGATGCTGTCGATCTTCTGCCGGCGTCCGTCGACCGTGGGGGTCGCGATCAGGTCGGCGAGCGCCACGCTGGCGTTCCGCAGCGCGGTGGTGGCGGCGCCGCCGAGGTTCTGCACCTCGGTCAGCACGCGCACCGCGTCGTCGATCTCGACCTTGGCGAGCCGGAACAGCTCGGTCTGGGTGGTGAATCCCGTGCCGCCGAGGATCTTGAGCATCGCGCCCGCCGCCTCGAACCGGGTGGTGGCCAGCGCCGTGTTGAAGGTCGCATTGAGCACGCGCAGGAACCGGCCGATGTTGTCGATCTCCTCGGCCGTCATGTCGATCGGCCCGGCCCTGCCGGCCGGTGAGTTGTTGAACGCCGGCGAGTCGTAGAACGCGATCGCCTCCTCGATCGTGGTCGCGACCGCCGTGTTGTGCGCCGACGCGCCGCTCACCGTGGTCGCGGTGTGGAAGAACGGGCCGGTGTCCGCCGCCTCGATCAGCGGCGGCGTGTTGAACGTGCCGTCGCCGAACGAGCCGTCCGGGTTGGCCGGCGAGGCGAGGAAGCCGCCATCGCGCGGGAACAGCGCGAGCTCCGCGTTGCGCGCCGACTCCACGCCGGTGTTGAAGTTGCGGTTGCCGGGCGCGAAGCTCGCGTTGGCGCCCGCATTGCCGTGGCAGCCGTTGCACCCGACGGTGAGGAATCGCTGCCGCCCGGCCTCGGCGCCGGCGTCGTTCAGCACGACGGTCGTGAGGACGAGCTCGTTGAGCCTGCCGAGCTGGCGCATGAAGTGGTCGATCCGGTCGAGCTCGCCAGCGACGGCGAGCCGGAAGTCGGTGTCCTTCACGCGCGCCAGGGACCTGGTGTAGTGCTGGATGATCGCGCCGGTCTGGAAGTCGCGCAGCGCGCCGGCTCCGGGTGCGCCGTCGCCGGACCACCCGGTGCGATTGGCCGGCGTGGGCGGTGCGCCGGCCGGGTTCGTGACGCTGGTCGCGAGCGACAGTGTGTGCGGCACGCTGCGCAGCACGAAGTGCGTGGTCGGATCGGGTGCAAAGCCGTCGACGTTCTCGAGGATGAGGCCGAACTGGCGCATCTGCTTCGGGACCTCGAGCCTGGCGAGGGCGGGGTTGGTCTCGGCCACGAACAGCGGATCGCTGGCCGGCCGCGTCGCGATGAAGTCCGGATCGATCGTGAAGTTGCGGGTGACCGCATGGCAGGTCGCGCACGACCGCCCGTTGCCGTTGAACGTCTCGCGCATGAACAGGTCGCCGCCGACACAGCTGTCGCTGCTGAGCACGCCGATCCGGACCCGGGGATCCTGCGCGCATATCAGGATCCGGTCCTGCAGCGTCAGGCCCTGGGTCGCGGTCGCAAGCTGGTCCGGCACCTCGTCCGCCGGCTCGTGGCCGGCGACGCACCCGGCGCCCGCGACCAGGCCGATCGTCAACACGAGTCCATCACATACCCTCATACATTTCTCCTGTGTTGGTGTGGTCACGATCGATAATCTATTTTTAAGATTCGATCAAGCTCGATATTGCATTCTCGGAGCATGACAATCTCGGGAGTGATGAATTCGAGAACGATTGCAAATCACTGCGAGCGAATGAGCAGGATCTGGCAAGCTCTGGCGATGTTCGACGCAGTGTCTCCCGACGAGGAGACATACAGACCTGCGCATCGCACAGCGGCACAGTCGAAGAGCGGCCGCGACACATCGCGCTCCAGCGAGGCCCGTCGGCGAGCGCAGCGCGGTCAGCTATTCAATCATGGATGACAATCGAATCGCAGACACTGTGTGGCCACCGCAATGTGATTCGCAGTCGGATGCAGATGTCGGCCGCAGAGTCGTCGAACAGGCCAGTCTGCGGATCGTGATCCTCGCCTCGCGGCCGTCCGGCCGGGAACGTCCTTGCGAAGACGTCGAGGTCGATCGAGCCGAGCGAGTGCCGCGAGGCGGAGCGAGTCCAGCGCGGTGGTGCGAGATGCCGCGGCTCGATCCCGTCGGGCATCATGCCCCGGCGCGCCCACGCGCACGGTGGATGTCCCGCGATCAGTCCGGCGATTCGACGCCGAGCGCGTGCCAGATCACGTGATATCCTGGTGGTCGGTGTTGCGCGTGCACGAGGTAGCGTGTCCGATCGAGCCCAGCCGATGAACGCGCGCGCCGCGAGCCCGTACGATGCTGGGGTGGAGCAGCCGGCGCGCCCCGCGGCGAGGACCATCCCCGCGCTCGACGGCGTGCGTGGGCTGGCGATCCTGCTGGTGCTCGCCCACAACCTGAACCCGTTCGAGCGCGGCGGGCACGTCGAGCAGGCGGTGGAGCTCGCCAACAACTTCGGCTGGGTCGGCGTCCAGCTGTTCTTCGTGCTGTCCGGGTTCCTGATCACCGGGATCCTGCTCGACAGCCGGGGCGACCCCCACTACTACCGCGGCTTCTTCGGCCGCCGCGTGCTGCGGATCTTCCCGCTGTACTACGGCGTGCTGGTGATCGCGCTGTGGATCCTGCCCGGCCTGGGGCTCGCGCCGCCGCAGCTGCTGGCCGACCGCGAGCACCGGATCTGGCTGTGGACGTACCTCGTCAACTGGAGCGAGCCCCTCGGCGCCGGGGTCGCGGCGTTCCCGCACTTCTGGTCGCTGGCGGTCGAGGAGCAGTTCTACCTGGTGTGGCCGTTCGTGGTCCGCCGCGCGACGCCGCGCCGGGTGCTGCACGTGGCCGCCGTGCTCGCGGTGATCGCGTTCGCGTCGCGGCTCGGCCTGTTGCTCGCCGGCTTCGGCGAGGCCGGGCCGTACATGTTCACGATCTGCCGGATGGATGCGCTCGGGCTCGGCGCCGCGGTCGCCGCGGTGATCCGGATCCCCGCGCTGCGCGCGCGCGTCGTCGACCGGCGCACCGGCGTGCTGGCCGCGGCGGGCGCGGTGTTCGTCGCCGGGCTGGTGGCGACCCGCGGCTACGCGCGGACCAGCTTCATCGGCCAGACCGCCGGCTACACGATCCTCGCGATCGCGTTCGCGGCGCTCGTGCTGGCCGCGGTGCTCGATGACGAGCGCGGCCGGGGCCGGATCGGGGCCGCGCTGCAGAACCCCGGGCTGCGGTCGTTCGGCAAGTACAGCTACGCGATCTACCTGTTCCACCAGCCGCTCAACCAGATGATCGGCGTGCCGGTGCTCCACGCGCTCGAGCCCGAGGGCGTCGGGACCGCCGCCGGCCTGGCCTACATCGCGGTGGTGACCGCCGCGAGCTACGTGCTGGCGCTGGCCTCGTACCACGGGTACGAGAAGCACTTCCTGGCGCTCAAGCGGTACTTCCCGTCCGTCACGCCCGGCGCAGCCCGGACTTGACCGCGCGGTAGCTGGCGCGCAGCCGGTCGGACACCCGCTTGGGCAGGAGCGACGCGCCGAACAGCGCCGCGACCCGCGGCTGCCACGGCCGGAACCGCAAGCTGGTCCCGAGGTGGCGCCACGCCTGGTCGCGATCGCCGAGCTGCAACCGGCACTCGCCGATCCACGCGTGGGCCTCGGCCATCACGCCGTCGAGCATCGCGGGCGACAGCGTCACCCGATCGCGATCGCGGGCGAGCGCCTTGTTCACCGTCTTGAGGAAGTTCTCGGCCATGTGGATGGTGTAGGCGGGGTTCACCGTCAGCTGGTCCTCGCGGCCGTACTGGTAGAGGATCGAGCTGACGTCGAGATACGCCACGTCGCCCTCGCGGCAGGTCCGGAGGTGAAAGTCGTGGTCCTCGCCCGAGTAGCGCAGGTTGACGTCGAACTCGCGGACGTGCTCGAACCGCTCACGGCGGAGCAGCACCGTCGAGGTGTGCACCAGGTTGCCGGTGATCATCGGCGAGAAGATGTCGCCGACGTACACCCGCGGATCCGACAGCGCGGCCGCCAGCCGGGCGTCGATCGACGACAGCAGGCGCGACTCGCGGAACAGCTGGTCGCGCGTGAACTTGCGGTACGCGGTGTACATCCGCGTCAGGTACCGCCGGTGCTTGAGCTCGCCGTCCGGACCGATCGCGTCCATGTCGGTCCAGATCATCCCCACGGTCGGAAATGCCTCGAGGCAGCGCAGCTGGGCCTCGACCTTCCACGGCAGCCAGATGTCGTCGGAGTCGAGCAGCGCGACGTACTGCCCGCGCGCCAGGCGGAGCCCGTGGTTTCTCGCCGCCGACACGCCGGCGTTGGCCTGGTGGATGTAGCGCACCCGGGGCTCGTCGCGATACCGCGCGGTGATCAGATCGCGCGTGCCGTCGGACGAGCCGTCGTCGACCAGCAGGATCTCCACGTTGCCGTGGGTCTGCGCCAGGGCGCTGTCGATGGTCGCCGCGACGCAGTACGCGCGGTTGTACGACGGGATCACGACGCTGACGAGGTCTCCGGTCATGGCTGACATCCCCTGGCCAACCGCCGCGGCGGCCGATTGGTCCGGTGTACCTCGGTCACTCGCACCATCCTCCGACGAACCGGGCGTTGCCGACGGCTACCGGAGCTGAGCCTCACGCTCGCCTCCGGAGCTGCGCCGCGCGCGCCAGCACGTCCACCGCAACCGCTCGGCGCCGAACACCGACGGGGGACCGGAACCACGGACCCCGCGAGCGCGTTGCATGGGCCGGAAGGTAACAGATCTCGCGCACCGCGGGGACGGACCGGCCGGCCGGCGCAGCTACCCCGTGCACACCCCGGTCTCGGCGCGCCGCGCGCTATCATCGCGGGCGGAAGTCCGCGTGACCTGCATGCATCGGCTGTGGCTGCTGTGCGCGCTCGCATCGTGCGGCGGGCCGTCCGGCGGCGCCGGCGACGACGCCGGCCCGGGCGACGCCTCGCTCCCGGCGGCGCGCTGCGATCGCCCCGCGCTGTACGACGTGTCGTCGCCGGCCGCGGTCGTCGGAAACGGTACGCCGGCCAGCTGCACCGCGGCGGCGCTGCAGCAGGCGGCGACCGGCGGCGGCACGATCGTGCTCCGCTGCGGTGCCGCGCCGATGACGATCACGGTCGGCTCGCAGATCGTGTTCACGAAGACCGCGGTGCTCGACGGCGGCGGCCTGGTGACGCTGAGCGGGGGCGGCAGCTCGCGGATCGTGTTGCTCGATTCCGGCTTCGACACGCCGACCCCGCGGCTGGTCGTGCAGCGGCTGACGTTCCGCGACGGCAAGAGCCCCGCGGCCGGGGCGGACACCGCGCAGGGCGGCGCGGCGATCTACCGCGACGGCGGCAGCCTGACGGTGCTCGACTCGGTGTTCGACGGCAACCACGCGCCGGCGACCGGGCAGGACAGCCAGGCTCGCCGCGCCAGCTGACATGTCCCGCCGGCTGCCCGAAGGACCCGGTCTACGGGACCGACGTCTACACCTCGGACACGCCGGTCTGTGCCGCGGCCATACACGCCGGCGTGATGTCCGCGCGCGGCGGCGCGGCGACGGTGGTGCTCGAATCCAGCCGGCCGGCCTCGGCGACGAGCGCGCCGTAGCGGCTCAGGGCCGCCGTGAACACCCGGCGGTACAGGGCTGCGTCGCGATCGGGGACGGGGAGCCACGCCGACTCGGTCAGCGACGGGGGCACGACCGCCGCGTCGCCCGGGCCCTCGCGGCGCGCGCCGCCGCGGTCGAACACCGCGACCCCCGACGAGGTCGTGACGTACAGCGCGCCGTCCATGGCGGCGACGGAGGCGGCCGCCGCGTCTCCGAGGTCGACGCGCACGAACGAGCGCATGCCATCGCGGGTCAGGAACAGCGCCCCGCCTTCCATGACGATCATCCCGTGGTCGGCGTCCGCGAACGCCGCGCTCACCACGATGCCGGGAGGCAGGTCATGCGCCGGGGTCACCGGCGTGCTGCCGTCCGTGGTCCACAGGCTCGCATCGGGATCGCGCGTCCGGATCGCGAGTCGACCCTGCGACGCCGTCGGCGAGCCGACCATCCGGTTCTCGGGTTGCGGCACGTGCCCGAGTGGCTCGAGCGGCCCGAGGAAGCTGCGCGCGCGCGCCACCGTCCCGTCGACGGCGAGGAACAGCCGCGCGGCGCCCGCGTCATGCGTGCTCCGAACGCCCAGGGTGCACACCCTCATCCCGTGGCCGGCTGACAGTCGATGACCGACTGCGAACCGGCTGCCGGCGCAGTCCCGGCGATCAGGACCCGAGACCGTCGCTCTGGCGGCGATCCTCGCCCACACCCGGCGGCCCGGCGGCGAGCGCGCCGCCGGCGAGCGTGAGCACGTAGCCGGCGTCGTCGCGCCACCACCCGGCGAGCCCGGGCGCGCCGTCGACCGCGATCCGCAGCGCGCGCCACGCGCCGTCGGCGTCGGGTGCGGCGGCGATGCCGTCGGCCTCGACGCGGACGTGGCGCGGATCCTCGCGCAGCCCCGTGCGCCGGGCCTTGAGCGCGCTCTCCTTGGCGCTCCAGATCAGCGCGATCGCGCGGTCGCGGCCGGACGGCGGACAGGCGGCGACCGCGGCGGCCTCGTCGGCGGTGAAGAAGTCGGCGACCAGCAGCGCGCTGCGCGGCTCGACCAGCTCCAGGTCGGCGCCCAGCGCGGCGCCGGCATCGCCCACCGCGGCGAGCGCGCGGCCGGCGCGGTGGCTGAGCGACACGGAGAACGGCAGCCGCTCGCCGTCGAGGACGGCCTCGGGGGCGCCGTCGGCGGCGGCGCGGATCGCGATCGCGGCGAGGCTGGCGCCGGGTAGCACGGCGGCGAGCAGGCACTTGGCGGTCCACCGGCCGAGCAGGAAGTCGCCGCGCCGCGGTGCGAACCGGAACGCCTCGATCCGGTCGCGCTCGTCGGGCGCGAGCCAGTCGAGCTCGTCCGGCACGTCGCCGCGATCGCAGGTCAGCCAGCGGACCGGCCCGATCATGCGCCGATCCGATCGCCGCGCGCCGCCCGCCGGCGCGCCAGCGTGCGGGCGATGCCGCGCTCGACGGCGTCGATCAGCTCGGGCCGCAGCGCGGCGGCCGGCACGATGCGGTCGAGCGAGCCGACCGCCAGCGCGCGCTGCACGCTGTGGATGCGATCGAACTCGTCGGCGACCTCGCCGAGCTTCTCGGACCGCACGGCCGGGCGCAGCTCGGCGAGCCGGTCGCGCAGCGCGACCTTGTCGGCCGGCGGGGCCTTGGCGAGTGCGTCCTCGAGCGCGACGATCCGGGGATCCTTCGCGGTCCGGGTGTCGACGTCGCGCGCGAACACGACCGCCGCGGCCGGCGCGCCGCCGATCACCGAGGCGCGAGCGCCCTCGACCGCGATGACCTCGAGCTGGTCGTTGAGCTGCTTGGAGAACACGACGAACGCGCCGCCGTGGTAGCGCGACACGACGCAGAACACGATCGGGCCGTCGAAGTTGACCACCGCGCGGCCGATCTCGGCGCCGTACTCGAGCTGGAGCTCGCGCATCGACTCGGGGGAGCCGTCGAACCCGGCGAGGTTGGCGACCACCACGACCGGGCGATTTCCGCTCGCCGCGTTGAGCGCGCGCGCGATCTTCTTGGATGCGCGCGGGAACAGCGTGCCCGAGGTCCACTGGACGGGGCCGTCGGCCGGGATGTAGCCGCGGCGCGGCAGCGCATGCGACTCGATGCCGATCATGCACAGCGGGACGCCGCCGAGGTGCGCATCCCACACGACGGCGATCTCGGCATCGCGCTGGTCGCGCCAGCGCTCGAGCGGCTCGTGATCGAGATCGCTGATCGCGCGCATCACGGCGCGGATGTCGAACGGCCGCTTGCGGTCGGCGTTGCGCGGACCGAACACGTCGCCGACCGTCGCGAGCTCGCCGGGGTGGGGCGCGCCGCGCACGTCGCGCGCCCGGGGGTCGGTGGTCGCGGCGCGGCGCGGGAACCGCTCGCCGGGGACGACGTAGGTGTGCGCGTAGTGTGCGAGCAGGATCCGGCAGGCGTGGCCGAGGTCCTCCGCCCAGTACTGGGCCTGGCCGTTGACGCCCATGATCCGCTCGTAGCCGCCGATGCCCTGGTTGTCCTCGGCCGAGGTGCTGCCCGAGTAGTCGAGCGCCTGCTTGCCGGTCAGCACCATCGACGCGTCGCCGATCATCACGAGGATGCCGCGGGTGTGCATCAGCATGGTCGCCTCGGCGTTCCAGTACGGCTGGCCGCCGACGTTGATCCCGCACACCACGATGTTGATCTCGCCGCCGCGCTGGGTGAACTCGATGATCCGGCGCAGCACCGCGGCGATCCAGTCCATGTTCTCGGTGCCGCTCTGCCGCGAGATCTTGGCGCCCGCCGACAGCGCGAACCACTCGAGCGGGACCGCCATCCGCTCGGCGAGATCGATCGCCGCGAGGATCCGCCGGCACTCGGGCTCGGCGAGCGAGCCCATCTCCCGGTGGGCGTCGCCGAGCAGCACGACGCGGGCGACGCCCTCGGGCACATCCGGGGTGAAGTTGCGCAGCACGCCGGCGACGATGTTCGCGGTGTCGAGCCCGGGCTCGCGGTCGACCGGGACCAGCGCGCCCGCGGGGTCGAGGTCGTGCTCGACGAACTCGCCGTGCGGCAGGCCATCCGCGGCGCCGGCGTCACGCGGGGCGAGCAGCCGGACGATCTCGTAGGCATAGATCAGCCCGCGGCGGCGCAGCGCGATCACCTTCTGCTCGTACTCGGTCAGCGTCGCGATCGGATAGTCCGGCGGCTCGGTGACCCGCAGGTGCAGGCCGCCGTCGAGCGTGTTGGAGATCCGCAGCACGACCTCGCGCAGCTCGCCCGCGGCGCCGGCGCCGAGGGCAGGAACGCGGGCGTGCACGACGACCTGCTCGATGCCCAGGCCCTCGGTGTCGGGGGCGAGCCGGCGGACCACATCGCCGAGCTCGGCGTCGCTCAGCGTGAGCGGCGGCCAGAAGTTCAGGATCACCCGGTTCCACTGCAGTCGATCACGCGCCGGTCGCGCGGCCTGGATCTGGCGCAGCGCGGCGAGCGCCTCGCCGAGCACGCGCTCGAGGTACGGCAGCTGGACGATCCGGCCGGCGGCGTCGCGCACCGGGGTCAGATCGCGGACCTCGCCCATCGCGAACAGCCGCTCGTCTCTGGGGTTGGTCCGGGCGATGCCGCGGTACAGGTGGACGTCCTCGACCGACGGCAGGCGCTCGAGCTCGAACCCGGCGAGCCGCCAGAAGTGCATGCGGCGGCCGATCATCGGGTGAACGCCGCGATAGCGCGCATCCTCGACGTAGCCGCCGTCGGCGCCGCGGTAGGTGACGCACTGGATCGCCCCGGCGCCGAGCGGCGCGGTCGCCACCACGACGCGGCACAGCCCCGCGGGCAGGCCGCCCGCGGCGAGCTGCGCGCGGACCTCGGCCTCGCCCGCCTCGGGCGATCCGAGCGGCGCGGCGCTCCACGTGTAGAAGTCGACGACCACGTCGTGCGGATCGCCGGCCGCCGCGATCCACGGGGCGAGCCGGCGCACCGCGGCGGGCAGCTCGTCGCGCGCCGCGTAGGTCGTGAG
>JBGQCL010000080.1:0-30983 GCA_041495365.1 Kofleriaceae bacterium
CGTGGTGCCGACGCTGCTTGCCCACGTGGTCCCGCCCGAACGCACCGCCGGCCGCGACGCGTTCGTCGCCGACCTGTGCACCCGGCTGATCCCGATGTGCGGCGAGGCCCGGCTCGCGACCTCGGTCGACGTCTACTGCGACGACGGCGCGTTCACGCTCGCCGAGGCACGCGCGATCCTCACCGCGGCGCGCGCCGCCCGGCTCGCGGTCCGTGGCCACGTCGGGCAGTTCCGCGACCTCGGCGCCGCCGAGCTGCTCGGCGAGCTGGGCGGGCTATCCGCCGACCACCTCGAGCAGGTCTCGGACGCCGGGATCGCGGCGCTCGCCCGGGCCGGCACCGTCGCGGTGATGCTGCCCGGCGCCTGCGTCCAGCTCCGGCTCCCGGTGCCGCCGGTCGAGCGGCTGCGCCGCGCCGGGGTCGCGATGGCGGTCGCCACCGATCTCAACCCGGGCTCCAGCTACTGCGAGACCCTGCCGATCCAGCTCTGGCTGGCCACCACCCACTTCGGCATGACCGTCGAGGAGGCCTGGCTCGGCGTCACGCGCCACGCGGCCCGCGCGCTCGGCCTGGGCGGGACCAGCGGCACGATCAGCCGCGGCGCCCGCGGCGATGTCCTGGTGTGGGACTGCGACGACCCGGCCGACGTGCCGTACCGCTACGGCGCCGCGATCCGGCTGATCGACGCGGTGTTCGTCGCCGGCGAGCGGCTGGCCGCGGCGCTGTCCCCGCTGGCGAGCTGACGGCGCTCCGGCGCGGCGCCGGCGGAGGCGCGTCACCGGCTGCGGCCGGCGATCGCCGGTGCAGGTTGCCGGCGCAGTGGCGTGGACGCGCGGCGGATCGCCTGCGCCGCCGGGGCTTGACATGCAATCGAAATGATATCATCCTGGTATCAGATTCGTTGGAGGTCCTGCCATGGCGATGAAGGAACGTGAAGCGATCTCGAGCTCCGGCTGGCTGGCGATCCTGCTCGGGCTGACCGCGCTCGGAGCCGCGGTCTGGGTGGTCGCGGGGATCGTGCAGCTCGAGCAGCGTGCGCCCCAGCCCGTCCCGCTGGCGCGGCTGCTCGGCGGCGTCGCGCTGGTCCTCGCCGGCCTGATCGTCCTGCGCGGCATCTTCATCGTCGGCCCCAACGAGGCCCGCGCGCTGACGTTCTTCGGCACGTACACCGGCACGGTCCGGACCCAGGGCCTGCGCTGGGCCAACCCGTTCACCGTCAAGCGCGCGCTGTCGCTGCGCGCCCGCAACTTCGAGACCGCCAAGATCAAGGTCAACGACATCGACGGCAACCCGATCGAGATCGGCGCCGTGATCGTGTGGCGGATCGTCGACACCGCGCAGGCCGCGTTCGACGTCGAGAACGTGACCAGCTTCGTCCAGGTCCAGTCCGAGGCCGCGGTCCGCAACCTCGCGATGCACCACCCGTACGATGCGCACGACGAGGCGGTGATGTCGCTGCGCGGCCAGTCCGAGGCGGTCGCCGCCCAGCTGGCCCGGGAGGTCAACGCGCGGATCCGGCCGGCCGGCGTCGACGTGATCGACGCGCGGATCGCCCACCTCGCGTACGCGCCCGAGATCGCGCAGGCGATGCTGCAGCGCCAGCAGGCCGGCGCGATCATCGCCGCCCGGACCCGGATCGTCGAGGGCGCGGTGTCGATGGTCGAGATGGCGCTCGATCAGCTCGCGCGGCGCGGCATCGTCGATCTCGACGCCGAGCGCAAGGCGACCATGGTGTCGAACCTGCTGGTCGTGCTGTGCGGCGAGCGCAACGTCCAGCCGGTGATCAACGCCGGCACGCTGTACTAGCGCCGGAGCCCGCCGTGGCCGAGCGCAAGCCGTTCCTGCTCCGCATCGATCCCGCCGTGCTGGAGGCCGTGCAGAAGTGGGCGGCCGACGATCTGCGCAGCCTCAATGCGCAGATCGAGTACGTCCTGCGCGACGCCCTGCAGCGCACCGGGCGGATCCCCGGCAACCGCAAGAAGGACGGGCCCTACCGCGAGTAGCCGCGCGCGCTCATCAGTGCAGCCTTCATACCAGACCCCAGGCCATCTTCGTCGCGATGCCCAATAGCACCACGCCGATGAGCAGCTTGACCTGGCGCCCCTTGAGCTTGTCGGTCATGAGCCACGAGCCCAGGACCGCGCCGGCCGCCGACCCGCCGGCAGTCCACCCGAGCAGGGGGTAGCTCATGCCGGCCAACGACAGGTGGCCGAGGAACCCCGTCAGGGAAGAGAAGATGACGACGAACGACGTGCTGGCCGACGCCTTCTTCGGGTCGAAACCGTACGCGACGAGCGCCGGAACGATGATGTTACCGCCGCCGACGCCGAGGAGCCCACCGACGAAGCCCGCCGCTGCGCCGACCCCGAGCCCGACGGCGAGGAGGGTTCCAGTCCCGCTAGTGGTCTCCCTCGCGCGCGGTATGTAGAAGAGCATCATCAGCGCGGCGAACGCGAGGAAGCCGACGAACAGCCAGAGGAGCACCGTCCGATCCAGTCCCTGGCTTACCCACGCTCCCAGTGGAGACAACGCCGACGCAACCGCCACCATCGGCAGCGCGACCTTCCAGACCACCAGCCGCTTGCGGACGAAGTTGACCGAGGCCACCGACATCGCGATGGCGTTGAGCAGGAGCGCAGTCGCCATCGCCGTGTGGACCTCGATGCCGAGGGCCAAGAACACCGGGATCAGCACGAACGCCGCCCCGACGCCGGCGATGGTCAGCAGCGTCGTGAATCCGAAAGTGATGATCCCGGCGACGAAGGCGATCATGGGTTGCGTGCTCTCGCTCGGCTCATTCCTTGGCGCCGATCACCTTGGCTGGCGGGTTGTCGCGACGTGGTTCCCAGCGCCCGAGGCGATCGGTCGACTCACAGCCGACAATCTCGGGCTCCAGTGTCGTGTGATTGATCTTCCTGCCCTCGTTCAAGAAGGCCCTCATCCGGGGCATGAGCGCCTCGATCGCGCGCCCGTCCATCTCCTGTCCCAGCGCGGCGTGGGCGATAAGAAGCGTTGTGCTGGCCCGATCTCCCAGACGTCGACGTGGTGCAGACGGGCTGGGGCGAAGGCCTTGTCGCTCGCTGCAGGGTGTTCCTGGCTCATCGGTGGCTCTCGGAGCTCAGCGCTGGTAACCCGAGCACGGGATGCAAACTGGCTTGCCATCCTGGAACCGGACGTAGCGCTCGAAGACGTACTCGCCGCATGTCGAGCACAACGACTTGTTGAACGAGCCCTTGGGCGGCTGGTAAGCGAAGTCCGGACGCTGCTTGATGGCGTAGACCACCGCGTCGTCTTGACCCAACGTCCAGGCGATCGCCTCCTGCGTGACGGCCGCCGGAATCCCCGACGGGTCGACTCCACGCTTGCGGTAGGCGAAGAACTCGAGCTTGCCGAATGCATCGAGAAAGTCCGCCTTGAGGGCGTACCGCGCCGCGCTCTTGCCGGGGTACCAGAAGGTCGCCGCCAGCTTGCCCCAGGACGTCTTCTCGATGAGTGTCTTGCCGAAGGTGGCGCCGGTGGCGATCTGGATTCCGTCCATCAGACACGTCTGCGGGTGTCCCTCGCCGAGCTCGCAGATCACGTGCAGCGTGTGGTCGGTCTCTCGGCCGACGCCCAGGGCGCCCAGGGCCATGACGCCCATGCGGTAGCCGAGTGGCATGAACGGACAGCGGTGACCGTGGAAGGTGAAGGCCCACTCGGGCGGCAGGTAGGGTTGGTTGGCATCAGCGGACATGCGTTCCTCGTTGTGTTTTCTCGGGCCTGTGGCTCGAAGGGATCCCGGAGTCTGCAAGCTGATGGAGCCGCTCCGGCCCGACCGGTTCCTGGATCTGCCACGGCACGATGACGACGCGCCTGGCGTGCCGATTCTGGACCGTCGCGATCTGCGTCAGCTCGCCCGCGATCCGTTGCTGCAGCAGCGGATCGGTGGAGCCAGCAGCCGCCAGGCTGCTGTTGATGATCCATGCGAATGGTTCGATCCCGGCGCGTCGCAGATCCGCCTGGAGCTCGGCCGCCTCGGTGACGGGCGTCGTCTCGGCGAGTGCCACGAGCAAGACCTTCGTGTAAGGGACGTGGCGCAGGCGAGCGCCGTCTTGCCGACTCCGCCCTTGCCGGTAAAAAATAGGTAGCGCGACGGAGTTTCGAGGAAGCCCACGGCGGCAGTGCATGCAGGCCTCGTACCAGCCAACCGAGACGATCGCGTGCGGATTCGCGCAACCACGTCGCGAACGTCGATGCTCACGCAAGAGGTGCGCGTCCTGCCGACGCAGGTCCGTGCCTTCGAGCCTGCCGACCGTGCGCTTGCGTGAAGACCACCCGCGACCCGCGAGTCGCGAGCCAGAAGGAGCTGAAGCTACGCGATGCTTGGCGGATCGTCGACGACGGGCGGTGTCGACACTATTTGCTGTGCATCATCGGACAGCTCGGGTCCATTGCTCCGCCGGCCGTTCCTGCGGCCCTCTCCAACGCGGAGGCGTCGACGATGTCCTGGCGATAGGTCTCGTGACATCCGGTGCAGGTCTGCAGCGTCGCGTCGAGCGCGGTGATCACCGCGGTGCGATCGCGGCGCCGGGCCGCGTCGGCGATCGTATCGGCGGTCTTGTGGAAGTGCTCGCCGACCTCAGCGAACCCGGCCGCGCCGGCGCCCATGTGCTTGCACATCGCGGCCTGTTGCTCCGACCATCCGATCCGCGCGGCGGACCTGGCAATCGCGGCGAAGTCGTCCTTGCCGAGCGCCGCCGTGATCTCCTGGACCACCCGAAGGTGATCCCGCATCTCTTGCTTCTGGTGCACAGCCATCATCGCCGTGAGTGGCAGCGGCGTACGCGGATCCAGATTCTTGGCCGGCGCCGTCGCCTCGTGATGCGCGAGCGGTGGGTTGGCTGCGGGTTCCGCCGACGAGCCGCGGCAGGCGCCGACAAGCGATCCGACGAGCGCAAGCGTAGCGAGTGGAGCTGTGATATTCATGATTTTCGATCTCCTCGGCTGGAGGTCATGTGCTCCAGCGCCGAAACGATGTCGCGAAGCGCCGCGATGACCTCGCCGCGCCTGCGCGCCGGCACGTGCTCGAGGACGTCTGCGAACCGCGCGCGGCTGGCCTGATCGACCTCTCGCGCGACCCGCACACCCTTGCGAGTCAGACACGCCGGCCTGGCACGACCATCGTCGGTGCTCGGCGCCGGCGCGAGGTATCCGCGCTCGGTCAATCGTGCCGTGAGCCGACTCGCGGTGCTCTTGTCGATCCCGAGGCGAGCGGCGAGCGACGATGACAGCATCCCATCCTCGCCGGCGTCCAGCAGCACCATCAACGCGTGTGCATCCGACGACGCGAGTGGCTTGCCGCAGGGCGTTCGATCCGCGGACAGGAGGCCGAACTGGCGCACGAACACCTGCATCAGCGCTCGAAACTCGTCCGTCACGACCCGTCTGTAGCCTATGATTGTTGCGGGCGCAACCATAATCGGTGCGAGCGCAACCATCGTGGCCCACGCAGCGGGCGCGGACCCGCGCGCCAAGCAGCGATGCGCAAGCCATGCAGGCGCGTCATGCCGATCCGCAACGGATGCGCGCTCGGGCGTGGCAAGCGGTCCGTCGTGCGGGCCTCCTTCTTGCGTGCTCGGGGGAGTGAGATGACCGCGCCCGAGACAACACCAGCGCTACCCCCGCTTCGATCGCTGAGCGGAGTCGGCCGTCGACGGAAGACGCTGCGCAGGATCGCCAGGATCTTGGTGTGGGCGGCCGTGGCGGCGGTGCTCTTCGCCGCGGGGACCTGGTTCCTGTTCTGGCAGTCGCAACCTGTGGATGCCGTCCGGCTCAGGCACGGAGCGATCGTGTCGGAGGTCTTCGGCACCGGGACGCTCGAGTCGAAGGTCGTCGTGGGCGTGAGCGCGAAGATCACGGGCAAGGTCGTCGACGTCTCGGTGGATCAAGGCGATCAGGTGGCCACCGGGCAGATCCTGGCTCGCCTGGAAGCGACGGACTTCGAGAACGCGGTGCGCGTCGCCGCGGCGCAGCGCGATGAGGCCGCGGCACTGCTGGCCAAGGCCAAGGTCGACACGGATCGCCAGCGCTCGCTCGTCGAGCAGAACCTGATCGCGCACGCGACGTTCGAGCAGTACGAGACGGCGTATCGCGTGGCCGCCGCCCACCTGAATACCGCCGAGGCATCGCTCGGGGTCGCCCGCGCGAAGCTAGGGGACACCCGGATCGTCAGCCCAGCGGCGGGGCAGGTCGTCACTCGCAACCTCGAGATCGGTGCGACCGTCGTCCCGGGCGCGCCGATCTTCCGGATCGCAACGTCTCCGCCATGGGTCGAGGCGAACGTGGACGAGCGCGCGACCGGTGCGCTCCGCATCGGCCAGGCGGCCCGCGTCGTGTTCGAGACCAATCCGGACCATCCCGAGCCCGGGCACGTCGTGCGCCTCGCCGGGGAGGTCGATCGCGTGACCGAGGAGCGCGAGGTCGACGTCGCACTCGATCGGCTGCCCGCCGCCGGCTTTCTCGGCCAGCGTGCGGACGTCTACGTCGAGCTGGCGCGCGTACCCAATGCCCTGCAAGTTCCGTCGACCGCGGTGAGCGTTCGCGACGGCAAGCCGGGCGTATTCGCCATCGCCAGCGGGCGGGCGCGGTGGACCCCGGTGCGGCTCGGGCTGCGCGGGCGCAGCGCTGTCGAGATCACCAGCGGTGTCAGCGACGGCGATCCACTGGTCGCGAATCCTGCCCAGGACAAGATCAGCGAGGGCGCGCGCGTGACGATCCGCGCGCGCGAGGGTACGTTGTGAACTTGGCCCTACGCGACCTTCGCCGCCGGCCCGGTCGCTTCGCGCTGTCGTGCCTCGGGGTCGGCTTGCTGCTCACGATCGTGCTGTCGTACAGCGGCATCTACAACGGGTTCGTGCAAGAAGCCCTCGGGCTCATCGACACGAGCGGCGCCGATGTATGGGTCGTCCAGCGAGATACCCGCGGGCCGTTCGCGGAGCAATCTCGCCTGGCCGAGGATGTTCGGTACCGCATGGCGATCGTTCCGGGCGTGGTGGAGGCGAGCCCGTACCTGTTCTATACGGTGCAGCGCGCGTGGCATGGGCGCCCGTTGCGGTTCGCGGTCGTTGGCTACGACCTGCACTCGCGGCTCGGGGCGCCGCCCGCGATCGTCGCGGGGCGCGGGATCGCGCAGGCCCACTACGAGATGGTCACCGATGCCAAGCTCGGGTTACCCATCGGAACGACGCTCCAGCTCGGGCTCCACGGCTACACGGTCGTCGGCCTTTCTCGCGGGATGGTGGCATCGAGCGGCGATCCGGTCGCGTTCCTTTCGCTGGCCGACGCGCAGGAGATCCAGTTCGTGAAGGATAACTGGGCGATCCGCAGCCAGCGCGAACGCGAGAAGCAGACCTACGAGCACGCCCTTCCCATCCAACCGGCGCTGTCAGCCCAGCTCGCCGCGCAGCTCCCCGACAACCCCGAGCTGCACACCGTGAACGCGATCCTCGTGCGCCTCGAGCCCGGCATCGATCCTCAGGCGATCGCAGATCGGATCGGGCGCTGGGACTACTTCACCGCGTACACCGCGGAGCGGCAGCAGCAGCTCATGCTCGCAGGCAGCGTCGCGCGGGCCCGGCTCCAGACCAGCCTGTTCCGGATCGTCCTGGCGATCACCGCGACCGTGATCATCGCGCAGATCATCTACACGATGACCCTCGAGAAGCTCCAGCCGATCGCGCTGCTCAAGCTGATCGGCGCTCCGACGCGGCTGATCATCGGACTCGTCGTGCAAGAAGCGCTGGCGCTCGGCGTGATCGCGTGCGCAGTCGCTCTGGTGCTGGGACACTTCACCTACGGCATGTGGCCCCGCCTCGTGCTGGTACGCTTCGGCGATCAGGTCACGCTGTTCGCGATGGTCGTAGTGATCTGCCTGGTCGCCAGCGCGATGGGGATCCGGCGCGCGCTTCGGGTCGAAGCCAGCGCGGCGTTGACCGGGTGATGCCATGGACGCAGTGCGCATCGACAACCTGACCAAAGTGTACGGCAGCGGCCCGACCGCGGTGACGGCCATCCGCGACGCGAGCCTGGTCGCACGCGGCGGCGAGCTCGTGGCGATCCTCGGCCCCAGCGGCTCGGGCAAGTCGACGCTGCTGAGCGCGATCGCGGGAATCATCGATCCGAGCCGCGGGCGGATCGCGATCGGTGGCACGACGGTCTTCGACGACGGCTGGCGCGTGCGCGACCTGCGCCGATTCCGGCGCGAGCACATCGGTTTCATCTTCCAGGCTCACAACCTGATCCCGTTTCTGACCGCGCGCGAGAACGTTCTGATCGCGCTCCAGATCCGCGGCGAGACCGGAGCCTCCGCCGTGCGCGTCGCGCAGGAGTTGCTTGACTACCTCGGCGTCGGCGATCGCGAGCACCATCTGCCGGAGCAACTGTCGGGCGGCGAACAGCAGCGCGTCGCGATCGCGCGCGCTCTGGCCACGAGTCCCGAGGTCATCCTCGCCGACGAGCCGACCGCCGCGATCGACACCGAGCGCGGCCAGGCAGTGATGGCGCTGCTCCGCCGGATCGCACGTGAGCAGGGCAGCGCCGTCATCTGCGTCACGCATGACCGCCGGATGATCGAGGGGTTCGATCACATCTATCACGTCAAGGACGGTGTGGTTTCCGATGATCAGCTCCTGACGAGACCGAGCACAGAGGTATTGGTGGAGGCGCATCGCTTGCGCGAGGCCCCATGAGAGAGCGCGATTTCTGCGCTGAGAGGAATGAACCGTTCCCTTCAGCCGCTGGTGCGACGACTGTTTGATTCTGCCGACGTTGTGAGGCCCGCCGGCGCGGGCGGCGCGTCAGGCGATGGCCCTCATCTCGCGATGCCGACAACCACGACAACGTGCAAGCGCCACCTCGAGCATCACGGATGCATCGCGGATGTCCAGTCGGCGCTCGACTCGGCTCCCAGTAAGTCGTAGGTCGCTGCCGCCACACGCTGCGCAACGACATGCGAACGAGGACGTCCTGAACGACGTCGTCGATCTCGCTCGACGGACTCGATGCGCGACGAACGGCCGCAGCCGCTCGGCAACATCGGTCCAGGGCACCGCGGCGGTTGTCATGAGCAGCAACCGGGCGCGCAGCAGGCCGACGACTCCTTGGCTGACGACTGCTTCGCGTTTGGATCGTGACGCCGTGCCTCGATCGTTGCCGAGGCGATGAACTTGCTCGCACCTGCGAGCCACGAGTCGACGATCTCGGCGCTCCGCGGCGCGATCGTGACCTGGATGTCGACGAATCCGACCTTCGCGAGCATCTGCTTCAGCTCGTCGAGCGGAGTCGCCCCGGAGATGCAGCCAGCGAGTACCGCGGCCTGCGTCTGCAGTTCGGGCGGAATCGGTGCGATCGCGACGACGTCACTGATCGCGAGACGGCCGCCCGGCTTGAGCACGCGCAGCGATTCGCTGAACACGGACTCTTTCTCCGGCGACAGGTTGATCACGCAGTTCGACATGATCGCGTCGACGGTCTGATCCGCGACCGGAAGATGCTCGATCTCGCCGAGCCGGAACTCGACGTTCGCAGCGGAGACCTTGCGCGCGTTGTCCCGAGCGCGGCTGATCATCTCCGGCGTCATGTCGACGCCGATCACGCGCCCGGTCGGCCCCACGGCGCGCGCCGCGAGGAAGGCGTCGAAGCCGCCGCCCGATCCGAGATCGAGCACGGTCTCGCCCGGCTTGAGCGCCGCGATCGCGTTCGGGTTGCCGCAGCCGAGGCCGAGATCCGCGCCCTCGGGCACCGCGGCGAGGTCGCCTTCCGTGTATCCGAGCGAGATCGACTGGCCGGCCGGCATCGGGCCGCAGCAGCCAGGTGCGCAACCGACGTTCTGGGTCGAGACGTTGGCGTAGTGCTCGCGGACGATGTCGCGCGTCTTGTCTGCAGTCAGGTCACTCATGTTGCTTCTCCTGTCCGGGAAGACGGGCTCGGGTCCGAAAGGACGCAAACAATCATCAGCCGGTGATCGTCGGAACCAGTTGCAGACGGGGGCCGGGCTCCCGCGCCCATCCCATGTCGTGGACCAGTTCGGTCACGAGGCCGCGGATTTCATCACGAATGACGCGCACTTCGTCGACCGCGAGGTTCGACGGGTCGCGGAGACGCCAATCCTGCCGCCGCGACAGCGGAATGGTCGGGCAGCGTTCCGGGCAGCCGAGCGTCACCAGGAAATTCAGCTCCGTCAGCATGCGACCCGTCAGCTCGATCGGCACCACGTCCGCAAGATCGATCCCCATCTCGCGCATGGCCTCGATGACCTCGTCTTGCACGCGCGGTGCGGGCTCGAGGCCGGCCGAGGTGCTTCGCGCTTTCCGCGAATCGGCGAGCTGATTGAAGAACGCGCTCGCGATCTGCGAGCGGCCCTTGTTGTGCGTGCAGACGAACAGGACGAGCTTCGAGGTCATATGCGCTCCGGGGCGATCCGCTGAACATGGAAGTAACGGCGCTGCGCCCACAGCGCCGCATGAACAAGTGCGAGCATCACGGGCACCTCGACGAGCGGGCCGATCACCGCGGCGAAGGCTACACCGCTGTGGATCCCGAAGGTCGCGACTGCGACCGCGATGGCCAGCTCGAAGTTGTTCGATGCCGCCGTGAACGACAGGGTCGCCGACTGCTCGTAGTCGGCGCCGACGCGTTTACTGAGAAAGAACGACACCGCGAACATCACAACGAAGTAGATGAGCAGCGGGATGGCGATGCGCAGCACGTCGAGCGGCAGCCGTACGATCGAATCGCCCTTGAGCGAGAACATGACGACGATCGTGAACAGCAACGCCACGAGCGTGAGCGGACCGATCCGCGGCACGAACTGCGTGCGGTACCACTTATTGCCCTTGGCGCGCCGGAGCAGCAAGCGCGTCACGAACCCGGCGGCGAACGGAACACCGAGATAGATGCCGACACTCTTCGCGATCTCCGCCATCGAGATATCCACGGCCGCGCCGTGCAGGCCGAACCAGCGCGGGAGCACCGTCGCGAACAGATAGGCGTAGACGGGGAAGAACAGCACCTGGAAGATCGAGTTGAATGCAACGAGGCCGGCGCAGTACTCGGTGTCGCCCTTCGCGAGCTCGTTCCAGACGATCACCATGGCGATGCAGCGCGCGAGCCCGATGATGATCAGGCCCAGCATGTAGTCGGGGTGGTCCGGGAGAAACACCACCGCGAGCGTGAACATCAGGATCGGACCGATCACCCAGTTCTGCACGAGCGAGAGCAGCAGGACACGCTTGTTGCGGAACAGCTTGCCCAGCTCCTCGTAGCGAACCTTCGTGAACGGCGGATACATCATGAGGATGAGTCCGACGGCGATCGGGATCGACGTCGTGCCCACGCTCAGGCGGTCGAGAGCGCGGGTGAGGCCGGGCGTGAGGTTGCCGAGCACGACGCCGAGGGCCATCGCCGCGAAGATCCAGACCGTCAAGTAACGATCGAGAAACGACAGCTTGTGGGAGATGGCCGAAGACTGCATGGATCAGGCTCGTGGTCGAACGCGACGCGGCTCGGTGGCAACGAGATGGGCGTAGGGGTGCTCGCTGACGACAACTGCCGGAAGCATGCGCCCCAGCAGCTCGACCCCGGCCGTCCACCGCGGCATCACTTGCGGCGCGACGAGGGTGGGGCCGATTGCTTCGAGCGGCATCATTTGCAGGCGTCCGGCCCGCAGTTCTTCTTGAGGCGCGCATGATCTGCGCGAAGTGACTTCTCGGCGCCGAACGTCCTGGCGAGCACACCCAGGACGTTGGTGACCGATTCGTGCTCCTGCTCGGTGATCCGGTAGTAGACCCACGTTCCATCGCGACGGCTATCGACAATGCCGGCGGACTTGAGGATGCCGAGCTGACGCGAGCAGTTGGGCTGACTCAGTCCGAGCGCTTCCTCGACATGGCACACGCAGAGCTCGCCGTGAACGAGCAGGGCGACGATGCGGACGCGCGTCTCGTCACCGAGCGCACGAAACAGCCTGGTCAGAGGTCGAACATCTTCGAGATTGGTTGCACTGGCGAGCACGCCATATCAATATCACGATATCTGCATATGGCAAGGGGCCCGATGAAATCCCAGAACATCCTGTTCTTGTGCGTCGCCAACTCGGCCCGCAGCCAGATGGCGGAGGGCCTCGCACGGACCATCTTCGAGCCCGAGGTTCGGGTGCAGAGCGATGATCGGACGCTGACGCGCGCCTCACGGATGACGAGCTGGCGATGCGACCGCCCGACCTCGAACCTACGGCGCTGACCTAGTCACCGCCGACGTCGACGCCCTCGGGCAAGACGAAGTCGCTGCGCATGCGTGGGAGCATCAGCGAGAGCCACGCGGCTGCCAGAGCGAACGCGGCCGACGCTGCAAGGCAGCCAAGGAGCCCGGTGTGCTGGTACATGGCACCCGACAACACGGTGCCGGCAAGCCGGCCGCCGGCGTTGGCCATGTAATAGAAGCCGACGTTCATCGTGACCTTGTCGCCGTCGGAGTACGCGAGGATCAGGTACGAGTGCACCGCCGAGTTGATTGCGAACACGATCCCGAACACGCCGAGCCCGACCACGAGCAGCACATCGGCGCGAATGCCTTCGTGCAGGCCGAGGATCACGCCGCCGATCACGAGCGCGAGGAGGAACGCGAGCACGGTCGCGGAACGGCCCTGCGGGGCGTGTCCGCCGGTGAACCGCTTGATCAGCACCGGCGTGATCGACTGGATGATCCCGTAGCCGATGACCCAGGCGGCAAGGAAGCCGCCGACCTCCATGAAGCCCCAGTCGAAGCGCGTGGCGAGGAACACCGGCACACCGACGACGAACCAGATGTCACGCGCGCCGAACAAGAAGAACCGCGCAGCGGAGAGCACGTTCACGCTCCGGTTCTTCGAGAACATGTGGCTGAACTTCGCCTTGCCCTTAGCCTTCCCGATCTCGCGTGGTAGCGAGATGGTCGAGAACGCGAGCGTCAGGAAGATGCCGGCCGCCATGGCGATCAGCGAGCCACGGAAGCCGAGCCGCCCGAGCAACAGTCCACCGAGGAAGAAGCCAACGCCCTTGAGAGCGTTCTTCGAGCCGGTGAGGACCGAGACCCACTTGAAGAGCGAGGACTCGGCGCCCTTCGGCACGAGTACCTTGATCGCGCTCTTCGCGCTCATCTTGGTCAGGTCCTTCGCGATGCCCGATAGCGCTTGCGCCGACATCACGTAGGCGACCGACAGCGCGCGGCCCCAGGTCGGATCGAGTAGCGCGAGCATCACCAGCGCGAAGACCTGGAGCGCGAGGCCGCCGAGCAGCGTCGCGCGGAGACCGAGCCGCGCAGCGATGAAGCCGCCAACCAGGTTCGTGACGACGCCAAAGAACTCGTAGAAGACGAACAGGAATGCCAGCTCGACCGGCGTGTACCCCAGGTGATCGAAGTGCAGCAGGACGAGCATCCGCAGCGCACCGTCGGTGAGCGTGAACGCCCAGTAGGCCGCGGTGACGAGCGCGTAATTGCGGATGCCGCTCATCGCGTCAGCGCAGGCTCTGGCCGACCTTGCGCGCCAGCTCCATCATGCGATGGACGTAGCCGATCTCGTTGTCGTACCAGGCGAGGATCTTCACCTGCGTGCCGTCGATCACCATCGTTGATTGCGCGTCGATGATGGCGGAGTGCGGGTCGCCCTTGAAGTCGACCGACACGAGCGGGCGCTCCTCGTAGGCCATGATGCCCTCGAGCGGACCCTCGGCGCCGGCCTTGAGGAGCTGGTTGACCTCCTCGATCGTCGTGGCACGGCAGACCTCGAACACGCAGTCAGTGAGGGAGGCGTTCAGGAGCGGAACGCGCACCGCGATGCCGTTGAGCTTGCCCTTCAGCTCGGGGTAGATGAGCGTGATCGCGGTCGCCGAGCCGGTGCTCGTCGGAATCAGCGACATGCTGCTCGCGCGTGCGCGACGGAGATCCTTGTGCGGTGCATCGATCACGACCTGCGTGTTCGTGATGTTGTGGATCGTCGTGATCACGCCGTGCTTGATGCCAAGGCTCTCGTGGATGACCTTGACGACCGGCGCGAGGCAGTTCGTCGTGCACGACGCCGCCGTGAGCAGGTTGTGCTTGTCGGGCTCGTAGAGGTTGTCGTTCACACCGACGACGACGTTGAGCGCGCCTTCCTTGACCGGCGCGGCGACGATGACCTTCTTGACGCCGCGCTCGAAGTAGGGGCTCAGGAGCGCGGTCGTGCGGAACTTGCCCGAGCACTCGAGCACGATGTCGACGCCGTGGGCCTTCCAGTCGACTTCACCGGGCGCGCTGCGCTCGCTGAACGTCAGCTTCCTGCCGTCGATCGTCATGCTGTCGGCGCTCGCCTTGATGTCGTGCTTCCAGCGCCCGTGCACGGAGTCGAACTTCAGGAGGTGCGCCGCGGTCTCCGCACCACCCTTGACCTCGTTGACGTGAACGAACTCCATGTCGGGCCAGTCCCATGCAGCGCGAAGCGCCAGGCGTCCCATCCGTCCGAAGCCGTTGATGCCGATCCGGGTGCTGCTCACGCTAGGTCTCCTGTAGTGTCGCGAATCGCTACATTCTGATATACGAATGTGCGAGGATGAGCAAGCGGATCGGGATCAGCCCACGGGCTCGGCGATCGGCCCGTGACCTCGCGTCGGAAGACACAGACCGACGAGCATTCCGACGAGAACAACTCCGAGCAGCGGATCACGGGTTCGCGCCGGCCGAGCGGGCCGCGTCGAGCAGCGAGCCGTCGTCGATCAGGGCGCGGACGGCGGTGATGTCCGGGGCGATCGGGCGGTCGACCGGCATCGCCGGAACGCGCAGCCGGATCGCGGCGTGGATCGCCTCGAGCGGCCGGGTCGTGGTGAGCGGCCGGCGCAGGTCGATGCCCTGGGCGCCGCACAGCAGCTCGATCGCGAGCACGATGCGGACGTGGTCGTGGATCGTCGCGAGCTTGAGCGCGGCGGTCGCGCCCATCGAGACGTGGTCCTCGCGGCCGGCGGACGACGGGATCGAGTCGACCGAGGCGGGGTGGGCGAGGATCTTGTTCTCGGACACGAGGGCGGCGGCGGTGACCTGGGCGATCATGAAGCCGGAGTGCAGGCCGGAGTCGGGGGCCAGGAACGGCGGCAGGCCGCTCGACAGGTGCGGGTTGACCAGCTGCTCGATCCGGCGCTCGCTGATGTTGGCGAGCTCGGCGACCGCCATGGCGGCGGCGTCGAGCGCGAGCGCGACCGGCTGGCCGTGGAAGTTGCCGCCGCTGATCATCTCGCCGGTGTCGACGAACACCAGCGGGTTGTCGGTCGACGACCCGGCCTCGCGCTCGAGCACGCCGCGCGCGAACGCCAGGACGTCGCGGCTCGCGCCGTGGACCTGGGGCATGCAGCGCAGCGAGTACGGGTCCTGGACCTTGCCGCAGTTCCTGTGCGACTCGGCGATCTCCGAGCCGACGAGCAGCTCGCGCAGCAGCGTGGCGACGGCGATCTGACCGGGGTGAGGGCGGGCCGCGGCGATCCGGGCGTCGAACGCGCGGACCGTGCCCTTGAGCGCCTCGAGCGACAGCGCGCCGGCGATGTCGGCGATCCGGCAGGTGATCTCGGCGTCGAGCACGGCGAGGCCGCCGACCGCGGTCATGTGCTGGGTGCCGTTGAGCAGGGTCAGGCCCTCCTTGGCCTCCAGGACCAGCGGCTCGATCCCGGCGCGGCGCAGCGCCTCGCGCGCCGGCATGACCTCGCCGCCGAGCTCGGCCTGGCCCTCACCGATCATGCCAAGCGCGAGGTGAGCGAGGGGGGCCAGGTCGCCGGACGCGCCCACGCTGCCGCGCGCCGGGATCACCGGGTGAACGCCGGCGTTGAGCAGCTCGCACAGCCGCTGGCCGCACACCGGTCGGGCGCCGCTGCGCCCGGTCGCGAGCACGGCGGCCCGCAGCAGCATCATCGCCCGGACGGCGTCGCGGGGCAGCGGCGCGCCGACCCCCGCGGAGTGCGACCGGACGAGGTTCTGCTGCAACTGGGCGACCTGGTCGGCCGAGATCCGCACCTCGGCGAGCGCCCCGAACCCGGTATTCACGCCGTAGACCGCCGGGGCCGCATCGCCGCCGGCGACGACGCGGTCGACCACGGCGCGTGACGCCTGCATCGCACCTTGTGCGCGCCCGCCGATCTCGACGCGGCGGCCGGCGCGCGCCACGGCCATCAGGATTTCGAGTGTGAGTGGTTCATCGCCCAGCCGGAACGCGGTCACACCGGAGGTGTATCGCACCCCGCGGGCGCGTGGCCGTCCGAAGAAGTCCCAAATGCCGGGAATGTCGTAGCCCTGCGTTGACACCTCGGGCGCGGTCTGATGAGCTTCGAATCCACTTGGGAGCGCCACCGGAAGATGACCGCGGTACGCCAGAGGACGGCGCCCCGTCGACGGCCATTCCGCCGCAGCTGAGCGAGCGAGCGAGATCGCTGGCCGCGCGCGTCGATGCGATGATGGCCGGTGACGGCGACGAGGAGGCAGAGCCGCGCGACGCGACGCGCGGAGGGGTGAATCGCCCGGCTTTGCCGGGCGAGAGGGGACGGGAAGGCCCCCTCTTGATCGACGATCCGCACGGGCCGGCGCGCGCCGCCGACGCGGCGATCGACATCGAGATCGAGGAGGATCTCGAGGAGGTCGACGAGGCGCCGGCGATCCCGCCGCCGCGCGCGTCGCTGGCGTTTCGCGCTCCGACCCCGACCCCGCCCTCGCTCCCGATCCGGCCGGCGGGCGTGCCGGTGGTCGTCGTCCCGCCGCGCAACCCGGCGCTGAAGACCCCGCCGTTCGGCGCGTCCCGGCCGCCGCTGGTGCCGCGAACGCCCGCGACCACCCCGCCGGTCGCGGCGCCGGTCGTGGCGGTGCCGCCGGTCGCGCCCGCGGCGAGCGCGGTGCCGTTTCCGTCGGTGTCGATCCCGCCCCGCGAGCCCGAGCCGCGCGCCGAGCCCGCAGGCGCGACCGACGCGGAGTCCGAGCCGGCGGCGCTGACCGCGGGGCCCGACGCGCGGCCGGCTCCGGCGATGTCTCCGTCGTTGCCGTCGTCGTTCCCGTCGTACCCACTGGTCATGCCTCCGTCGATGCCGACGATGCCGGGGCTACCGGCGGCGCCGACGCTGCCGGGCCTGCCCGGGCTCGGGATCTCCGGGCTCACCGGGATCGGGGACGACGCGGAGGACGACGACGAGCCGGCGGCGAGCTCCCCGGCCGGCGAGGCCCGCCGCAACCGGCACACCGCGCCCACCACGCCGCCGCCGCTCGGCGACGGGCTGGACGGGATGATGGGGTCCAGCCCGGACATCGCGACGCTGGTGGCCGGCGGGGTCGAGGTCTCGACCGAGGTCGCCAACATCGTGGTCGACAAGCCGCTCGAGTCGCACCTCGAGACCCCGACGGTGATCGACCGCGCGCTCGAGGAGCTCGGCGACGCCGGCGGCGAGAAGCGGGCCGAGGCGATGGTGCGCGAGCTCGACGCGGCGGGTGAGGGGCCGGCCGCCGCGATGCTGGCCTACGAGCTCGGCGAGCTGTACGAGCGGCGGCTCGCCGACGAGGCCCGCGCGGTCAAGGCCTACGGCCGGGCGCTCGCGCTCGATCCGGCGCTGCGGGCCAACCTGTGGGCGATCCGCCGCGTGTTCTACCGCCGCGCGCTGTGGCCCAACCTGGTCAAGCTGATCGCCGCCGAGGTCGCGTACGCGCGCGACGATCACGAGCGCGCGGATCTGCTGCTCGAGAAGGCGCGGATCGCCGGCGAGCACATGAACGACCCGGCCGAGGCGCGCGCCGCGCTCCAGGAAGCGACGCGGATCGCGCCGCAGCACCAGGCCGCGCTGCTCGAGCTCGAGCGGATCGTCGCGCGCGCCGGCGACGTGGCCGCGCTGCTCGACGTCTGGGAGCGGCTCGCCGAGGCGGTCGACCACCCGGCGCGCAAGATCGCCTACTGGCTGGAGGTCGCCCGCGCCGCGGCGCCGACCGATTACGGCCGTGCCCAGGCTGCGTTCGACGCCGCCACCGGGCTGGCGACGTCGCCATCGACACCTCCGTCGACGTCCCCGTCTGCCGGCGGGCCGGCCGCCGAGCGGATCGCGCGCGAGCGGCTCCGGCTGGCCGAGGCCCACGGCGCGCCCGGCGACGTCGCGGCCGCGATCGACGGGCTCGCCGGTCAGCTCGTGGCGCTGCTCGGCGGCGCCGAGGCCGTGGCCGGCGCGCCGAGGGCCGAGGATCAGCCCGAGCGCGCCCAGCACATGCGGCGCGAGCTGGTCGCGCTGCGCCGCCGCCAGGCCCAGCTCGCGCGCGGCGACGCGCCGGACCGCGCGTGGGACCTGCTGCAGCAGGCGATCGCGATGTCGGCGGGCGAGCCGCTCGTGCTGTCGGACCTGACCGAGCTCGCCGAAGAGCTCGGCCGGTGGGAGGACCTCGCCGAGCTGGTCCAGAGCTGGCAGGCGGTCGAGGGCGACCCGGGGCGCGCGATGGTGCTGTCGATCCGCCGGGCCGATGCGCTGCTGCGCGGCGGCCAGCGCGAGCAGGCGCGGGCGGTGCTGGCGTCGCTCGAGGCCAGCGCGCCCGGCTTCGTCGTGCTGACCTCGGCCGCGGAGCGCGACGCGCTCGGCCGCGCCGACTTCGCCGACCTCGCCCGGACCTACCTCGCGGCGGCGCACGCGGCGCTGCTCGGGACCTGGCTCGGGCCGGGCCAGGAGGCGGTGCCCGATCCGGGCGCCGCGGCCGCGCTGTACGTCCAGGCCGCCGAGCTCCTGGCGTACGACGTCAGCGGCGCGGAGGCGCTCGACGAGGCGCGCGGCGCGCTGGGCAAGGCGCTCGAGGCGGTGCCGGACTACCCGGTCGCGCTCGAGGCGCTGACCGAGCTCGACGATGCCACCGGCAACGTCGGCGAGGCGCTGGCGCGGCTCAAGGCCCAGGCCGCGGCCGCCGACGGCGAGGCCCGGCGCGCGCTGGTCGAGCGGGCGATCCGGCTGGCGCGCAGCCACGGCGAGCTCGACGCGGTGGTCCAGCTCGAGACCGAGCTGGTCCAGCTCTCCCCGACCGATCTCGGCCTGCGCTGGCGGCTCGAGGCGACGCTCGCCCAGCTCGGCCGCGACGACGAGCGCGCGCAGCTGCTGGCCGAGCTCGCCGCGGTCGAGCCGGACGCGATGCGGCGCGGCATGGCGCTGCTCGCCGCGGCCCGGCTGCGCGAGCGCGGCGGCGCGGTCGAGCAGGCGACCGAGCTGTACCGCCAGGTGCTCGCGCTGTGGCCCGAGGACACGTTCGCGCGCGAGTCGCTGATCGATCTGCTGCGCGCCCAGGAGAAGTGGACCGAGCTGGTCACCGAGCGCCGCGCCGAGGCTCGCGCGCTCCCCGACGGGCCGGCCGCGCGCCGCGCGCTGCGCGAGGCCGCCTGGGTGCTGGAGATCCGGCTCGGCGACACCGCGTCGGCCGCGCAGGTCTACGACGAGTGGCTGATCCGGATGCCGGAGGACCGCACCGCGCTCGAGGGCGCGGCGCGCTGCCGCGCCAGCTTCGGCGATCGGCTCGGCGAGGTCACGGCGCGGCGCGCGATCGCCGAGCTCGACCCGGGCGCCGATGCGCAGTGGCTGCTCGCCCGCGCGCTCGAGCGGTTCGGCCAGTTCGACGACGCGGCCGACGTGTTCCGCGGCCTGGCGGTGCGCGACGAGGCCTCGGTGGCGGCGACCAGCGCCGCGCTCGCGCTCGCCGACCTCGCGTCCGCCCGCGCCGACACGGTGATGCGGGTCGAGGCGACCGCGTCGCTCGCCGGCCGGACCATCGAGCCCCGACTCGGTGCCGCGCTCGCCGAGGACAGCGGCTGGATGTACGCGCTCGTGCTGGAGGACTTCGAGCGCGCCCAGCAGTCGTTCGCCGCCGCGATCACGCTGGAGCCGACCCGGCGCGGCGCACTGCTCGGCGCCGCCCTGGTGTCCGCGCGCCGGCTCGATCCGCCCGCGCTGTCGGCGGCCTACGACGGGCTGGCCGCGTCGGTCGAGATGCCCGAGGCCGCGGCCGCGCTCCACCTGCGCGCCGCCGCGATGGCCGCCGCGACCGGCGACCTCGAGCTCGCCAACCAGCGGGTCGCCGCCGCGCGGGTCGCCGCGCCCGACGACACCAGCGCGCTGCTCGTGCTCGCCGAGACCGGCGCGCTGCCGGTGGTCGAGACCGGCGCCGATAACGCCACGGTGATCGACGCGCTGCTCGCGCGCGCCGAGGTGCTCGAGCTACGCAGCGCGCTGGCCGACGACCCGGCGTCGCGCTCGTCGTGGGAGCTCGACCGCGCCGAGACGCTCGAGCTCGCCGGCCGGCTCCGCGAGGCCGGCGCGGTGGTCGCTGCGGTGCTGGCGTCACAGCCCAACGACCTGCGCGCGCTCGAGGCGCTGCGCCGGCTCGCCCACCGCGCCGACGACACCCTGGTGTGGGCGCAGGCGAGCTACCGGCTCGCCCGCGTGATCGGCGATCGCACCGCCAGGCTCGCGCTGCTGCGCGACGCCGCCCGCGTGTTCGACGCCCGTCTCGCCGGCGCCCCCGGCGGCGACACCGGCGAGTTCGCGATCGCGACCTACAAGCGGATCCTGCAGACCGATCCGGGCGCGCCCGAGCTGACCCGGCTGCTCGAACTGCTGCGGGAGCGCGCCGACGTCACCGGGCTGGTCGGTGCGCTCAGCGACCGGCTGGCCTGGCTGGAGTCCGAGTCCGAGTCCGGTGCCGGGGCCGGCATCGATGGGGTCGAGAAGCAGATGGTGCCGCTGCTGCTCGAGCGCGCCACCGTGTTGCACCGCCTCGGTGACCACGCCGCCGCGATGGCCGATCTCGACGCGCTGCTCGACCGCTCGGCGAGCAACGTCGAGGCGCTGCGGTTTCGCGCCGACCTCGCGATGAACGCCGGCGACGTCGAGTCCGCGGTCGCGCTGTGGCGGCGCTGCCTGGCCGCCGAGATCCGGCCGCAGCGCCGCGCCGAGGTCGAGCTCCAGCTCGCCCAGGTGCTGGCCGAGAACGTCAACGACCTCGCCGGCGCGATCGAGAACTTCGAGCGCGTGATCGAGAACTCACCCGAAGATCCCCAGCTCCGCGAGCGGCTGCTCGGGCTGTGCCTGCGCGCCAACGACTGGGACCGCGCGAGCCGCGAGCTGCGCGCGCTGGCGCGGCTGCGCTCGACGCCCCAGGACAAGGCGCGCGAGGAGCTCCGGCTCGGCCTCATGCTGCGCGACCGGCTCAACGACCGGGTCGGCGCCCGGCTCGCGCTCGATCGCGCCCGCACGCTCGATCCGTTGAACCTCGACGTCGTGCGCGAGCTCGCCGAGCTGCTCGAGGCGGCCGCGCGCCAGCAGGTGCTCGCCGGCACCGCCGCGAGCCTGCGCGCATCGATCGTCCAGAACCCGCGCAACGCGATGCTGTACGAGCGGCTCGCCCAGGTCACGGCGTGGCAGAGCGACGTCGACGCCCGCTGGCTCTCGCTGGTCGGGCTCGAGGCGCTCGGCACGCCGTCGATCGACCAGCGCCAGGTGCTGTCGCAGGGCCGCGCCAAGCTCGTCGGCTCGCAGCGGGTCCGGCTCGACGACGGCGCGCGCGGGGTGCTGCGCGGCGGCTCGCTGGGCGCGCTGTCCGAGCTGTGGCGGGCGATCGCGCCCGCGGTCCAGGTCGCGACCGGCGTCGATCCGACCAAGCTCGGGTTCAGCCGCGCCGACCGCGTGCCGCTCAAGAAGCTCGGCGACCGCTACGAGCCGCTGGCGACGGCGCTGGCGTGCTTCGCGGTCGAGGACGCCGAGCTCTATATCAGCGCCGGGCGCGACGGCGTGGCGCGCGCGCTCGCCGCCGAGACCCCGGTGCTGTGCCTGGGCGCGGATGTCGCCGCCGCGGCCCAGCCGCTGCAGCGCTGGCTGCTCGGCCGCGCGGTCGCCACCCTCGCCGAGGGCGTCGCCACGCTCGCCGCGCTGCGCGAGGGCGAGCTCGGCTGGACGATCGCCGCCGCGCTGCGCGCGATCGACCTGGCGATCCCGCCGGGGCTGAACAGCGAGATCGCCGGCGAGGACGCCAGCATCGCCGAGCGCGCGCGGGTCCTCAAGAAGGAGATGGGCCGCAAGGCCAAGGCGACCGTGCAGCACCTGGTCCAGACTCGCCCCGGCGAGCTGTCCCACGTCGAGGCGTTCCGGCTCGGCGCGCTCGCGATCGCCGACCGCGCGGGCCTGCTGTGGGCGGGGGACCTCGGGGTGGCGCTCGCCCAGCTCGACGTTGGCCGGGGCGGCAAGTCGCTGATCGACAGCCGCGGCGCGCTCGAGCTGGCCGCGTGGTCGGTCTCGGACGACCACCTCCAGCTGCGCGAGCGGCTCGGCCTCGGGCTGAAAGGCGTGCGATGACCACCCCGAAGGGACCCAGCAAGCCCGGCGTGAAGCCGTTCCTGGGTGACGACGACCTGTCCGAGCTCGATGCCTGGGTCGAGACCTTCGACGCCCTGCACGGCGGCCCCGAGCTCGCCGCCGAGCCGCCCACCGAGCTCGACTCGACCCAGCTGGTGTCCGCGCTGGCCCAGACCGACGTCACCCCGCCGCCGGACGGCGATCTCGACGCACCGCCGGACCTGCTCGACCTGCCCGAGCCGAGCGCGCCCCGGCCGGACTCGAACCCGGCGGCCCGCAGCTTCGATCTCGGGCGCGCGCCGTCGGTGACCGCGATCGACAGCGAGCCGGACGAGGGCGCTGCGTTCGGCAGCGACGACGAGGACGAGGTGTTCACCTCGGCGTCGCGGCCCGGCGCAACGGCCCCCGACGACGCGCTGTTCGACGACGACATCGCGCCGCCGCCCGCGCCCGCGCCGCGCCGCGGACCGGCGATCGTGCGCCGCAAGTCGGCCCAGACCCCGACCCCGCCGGCCGATCACCTCGCGATCAGCGAGGCCGCGCACGCGGCGATCGACCACGACGCGATGTTCTCCGAGCAGACCCGGGTCGCCGATTTCGGCGAGCTCGACCAGCGGCTGTTCTCGTCGCGCGAGATCCCGGCGGTGGCGCCGGACGACGACTACCTCGACATCGAGGTCAGCGACGAGAAGGCCGGCGCGCCCGAGGTCCCGGTGTTCGAGCCGTTCCCGACCGGCCGGCGCACCGCCCACGTCGTGCGCCGCACCGAGCCCGGCCGCGGCCCGTCGGGCCAGCGCCCGGTGGTCGAGCTCGACCTCGAGGACGACCTGTCGCCGGCGCGGCCGGCGTCGCAACCGGCCTCGGAGGACGACTTCTCCGACGTCGCCGCTGCGGTCGGCGCCAGCGACGACCTCGCGGTGCCCGACATCCCGCGGCGCCGGTCGGTCGCGCGCGGAGGATCGATCCCGGAGATCGCGGTCGACGTGCGGCCGCGCGCCACGCTCGACGACGCGCTCGCCGGGCTGCGCAACGAGGACGCCGACGAGTACGGCGAAAGCCACCCGTTCGACCAGCCGCGCCAGTTCGGCGACGAGTTCGGCGATCCCGACCAGTTCGACGGTCCCGATCAGTTCGCCAACCCGCAGCCGTTCGACGAGACGTCCGGCTTCGACGACGAGTTCGAGGACCCCGCGCAGTTCCAGCCCGCGCCGTTCGGCCAGGCCAACCAGTTCGCCGATCCCAACCAGTTCGACGAGCCGCAGCACTTCGACGAGCCCAACCGGTTCGCGGCCAGCGGGTTCGACGCGCCCGACCCGTTCGCGGATCCCGATCAGTTCGACGAGCCGCACGCGTTCGACGAGCAGCCGGCCGCGGCGCTGCCACCGATCGCCCCGCTGACCCCGCCGCCCGGCGACCGTCCGGTCCCGTCCGGGGCGGTCCGCCGGCACGTGCCGAGCAGCGAGACCGTGCGCGGGATGTCGATCAGCCAGATCGCCGAGGCCGGCATGCTGCGGCCGCCGGCGATCACCGACCTCTACCCGCGGGTCAAGACCCCGACGTCGGTGCCGCCGATCGGCAGCCCGGCACCGGCTGCTCCGGCCGGGCTGGTGCAGAGCCGCACGATCCTGGAGTTCGGGCTACCGTCCCGCGCGGCGCGGCCGTCCCAGCCGCCGCCCCAGCCGCCGCCGCTCCCGCCGGTGAGCCAGCCTGGGCTTCAGATCCCGGCGCTTCCGTCCCAGCCGCCGCGCTCGACCCGGCTGGCGACCCCGCTGCCGATCGATCCCGGCGCCGCGGCGGAGATCGAGCCCGGGCTCGACCTGGAATCGATCGCGCGGAGCTGGCCCGAGCAGGCCGCGCCGCTGCCGACCGCGACGCTCGACGAGGCGTGTGCCCAGGCGCTGCTGGTCTACGACCGCGAGATCGCCGCGGTCGACGACGGCGCGGCATCGGCGGCGCTGCGGGTCGAGGCCGGCCGGCTGTGCGAGCGGCTGACCGACTTCGACCGCGCGCGCGGCCACTACGACGCCGCGCTGATGCTGGACCCGCGGGCGACCGCGGCGCTGCGCGGCATGCGGCGGCTCGCGCGCACCAGCGGCGACCTCACCGAGGCGATCCAGCTGCTCGACGCCGAGATCGCGGTCGCCGGTGCGCTCGAGCGCCGGCCGCTCAGCCACTACCGGGTCGACCTGATGATGGCGAGCAACGAGCAGGACCTCGCGCGGGTCGCCGCCGGCGAGATCCTCGACCAGGCGCCGTCCGACGTCCGCGCGCTGCTCGCCCAGCTCGAGCTCGCGTTCCTCGACGGCCGCGCCGACGAGTTCGGCGTCGCGCTCGAGCAGCTCGCCCAGGCGGTCAGCGACCACGAGCTGCGCGCGGCGCTGCAGTCCGCGCGCGGCGTGCTCGCCGCCCACCACAACGACACCGGCGCGGCGGCGGGCTGGTTCGCCGCGGCCGCCGAGTCCGATCCGACCGCGCTCGCCGCGCTACTCGGCGCGATCCGCCAGGCGACCGCGGCCAGCCGCTCGGACGACGCGGCGCGCGCGCTGCTCGAGCTCGCGCGCCAGATCGAGCCGTCGGATCCGATCACCGCCGCGGCCGCCGCGATCCGCGCCCACCAGTGGGCCGAGGGCGACACCGGCGTGGCCGCGCTCGCGCTCGCCGCCGGGGCCATGCCGTCCGATCCGCTGGTGGCCCGGCTCGCCGCGCACCACGCCGACGCCGCGGACGATCCGGTGGCCGCCGCGAACGCGTTCATCCACTGGGCGCACAACGCCGGTTCGAACGCCGAGCGCGCCTACGCGGCCGCACGCGCCGCCGAGCTCGATCCCGGGCGCGGCAACGAGCTGTGGGCCAGCGCGATCGCGCTCGACCCCGGCGACGATTACGCCGCGGCCCAGCTGCGCACCGCGCACGTCGCCGCCGACGCGACCCAGGCCGCGATCGATGTCGACCTCGAGATCGCCGCCGACGGCACCCGCGAGCGCGCCCGGCTGCGCGCCGCCTACGGCATGATCGCGCAGGGCCAGCTCGACGGCGCGATCGAGGTCCTGCACCAGGGCAGGGCGGCGCGCCCGGCTTCGGTCGCGCTCAGCGACGCGCTCGGCGAGGCGCTCGCCGCGGCCGGCAAGTGGACCGAGCGCGCCCGGCTGTTCGCCGAGCTCGCCGACGAGCCCGACGAGCACCTCGACAAGGACGTCGCCCAGCTGCGCAGCGCGCTGGCCTGGGAGGAAGCGGTCGGCGCCGCCGCCAGCGCGGAGGACGCCGAGGGCGAGGGCAAGGCCGGCGTGGTGACCACCACCGCCGCCGCGCTCGACGCCTGGGAGCGCGTGCTGGAGCGCGGCAGCTCGCCATCGGCGCACGCCGCGGCGATCGTGCTCGCGAGCCGGCTCGGCGACTCCGGCCTGCTCGGCGATGCGCTGGTCCGCGCTCAGGCCGCCGAGCGCCTGCCGCTGGCCGCGACCAGCCTCGCGCTGCGCCGGGCCCGGCTGGTCGCGACCGAGGACCCGCACCGCCACGAGACCATCCTGCGCGAGCTCCAGACCGCCATCGACGACCCGCGCCGCACGGTCGGCCTGATCGTCGGTGCGGCGCGCCGCCAGGAGCTCGGCGACGCCGCGGCGGCGCTCGAGGAGCGCGCCCAGGCGATGGACGCGCGAGGTGCGGCGACGGCGAGCGCGCGCGGCAGCGACACGCGAAGCGTGGCGACGGGGGGTGGGGACCACGCCGGCTTTGCCGGCGGGGCGGGGGGCGGAGCCCCCCGTGGGAGCGACACCGAGGTCGCCGCGCTCCGGCTGCGCGCCGCCCAGCTCGCGCTCGACGCCGGCGAGGCCGCCCGCGCGACCGCGCTGCTGCTCAAGGTCGAGCAGGCGCTGCCCCAGCTCGGCATCGTACCCGACCTGCTGGCCGCGGCCCGGCGCCGCGCCGGAGATCGCCCGCTGGCCCGTCCCGGCCGGCGGCCCGAACCCGCGGCCGGCACCGCCGCATCGGCCGAGGCGTTCGCGCGGATCGTGCGCGACGCCGATCTCGCGATGTCGCACGGCGACGCGCCCGGCGCGCTCGTGCTGTACCAGCGCGCGCTCGAGCTCCGGCCCGGCGATCCGCTCGCCGCGGTGCCGCTGGTCCGGGTCGCGACCCAGCTGCGCGAGCCCGCGCCGCTGTCCGCGCTCGCGCTCGCCCAGCTGCGGGTCGCCGAGGAAGTCGGCGATCGCAGCGCCAAGGCCGCGGCCTACGAGCTGCTCGCCCGGATCGACGGCGACCTGCGCGCCGACGCCGAGTCCGCCCAGCACGCGCTGGAGAGCGCCGCCCAGGCCGACCCGACGCGGATCGACCTGCTGCACCAGCTCGAGCGCCACTACGCCGCCGCCGACCAGCTGTCCGAGCTGATCCGGCTGCGCGCGATCGAGCTCGACGCGACGCCCGACGAGCTGACCCGCGATCGCGTCGCGCTGCTGATCGACCTCGCCGGGATCGCCAGCCGCGACGGCCGCCCCGAGCTCGAGCTCGCCGACCTGTATCGCCGGGTGCTCGCGATCGATCCGCGCGCCCGCCTGGCGCTGCTGCACCTCGAGTCGATCGTCCGGCGCAGCGGGTTCTCGCCCGAGCTCGCGGAGCTCGAGGACCGGATCGCGGGATACTTCGGCGAGCGGCGCGACGACATGGCGGGCGGGGACCCCGACGGCGCTGCCGCCGCGGACGGCGGCAAGGCCTCCCGG
Source organism: Kofleriaceae bacterium (assembly GCA_041495365.1). Classification (GTDB taxonomy): domain Bacteria; phylum Myxococcota_A; class Polyangia; order Haliangiales; family Haliangiaceae; genus JABFXX01. The sequence continues at coordinate 27,085 of JBGQCL010000080.1, forward strand.
GGAGTCGACGCGGATGCCCGGACCCAGGCGGCGTTCTGGACCCGCGCCGGCGAGACCCTCGCCGAGATCGGCAAGATCGACGAGGCGGTCCAGCGGTTCGGCAAGGCCGAGGCCGCGCTGCCCGGTCACGTTCCCGCGCTCGAGGGCTGGCGCCAGGCCGCGCTCAAGGGCCAGCTGTGGGTCGACGTCGCCGAGGCCGCGACCCGCCAGGCTGCGGGCGCGTCCGGCCCGGCGCGCGCCGCGCTCCACCACTTCGCCGGCGTCGCGCTGATGGACAAGGCGCTGTCCGGCGAGCAGGCGATGGCCGCGTTCCGCCGCGCGCTCGAGGCCGACCACGGCCACCGCGACGCGTTCCTCCGGCTGCGGATCCTGCTCGAGGAGGACGCCAGCCACGACGAGCTCGCCACCCTGTTCGCGATGCGGCTCGAGGTCGAGACCGATCCGGTCGCCACGACCGAGCTGCACCGCGCGCTCGCCGAGCTCCACCGCAACTTCCTGTCCGACCGCGACTCCGCCAAGCGCCACTACCGCGCGATCCTCGGGGCCGATCCCAACGACCTGCGCGCCCACGCCGCGATCGCCGACATCGCGTGGGAGCAGGGCAACTGGCAGGAGGCGGCCGACGCGCTGATGGCCCGCGCCAGGCTGGAGCGCGCCCCCGACGTGCTCAAGACCCTGTGCTTCCGGCTCGGCCTGATCTACGCCGACCGGCTGGTCGACGTGCCGATGGCGCTCAAGGCGTTCCAGCGCGCGCTGACCTACCAGCCCGACGACGAGAACACGCTGATCCGGCTCGCCGACCTCGCGACCCAGGTCGGCGAGTGGAAGCTCGCGCTCGGCGCCTGCGAGCGGCTGGTCAAGAACGAGAGCGATCCGGATCGCCGCGCGACCCACCTCCACCGGGTCGCCAAGATCTTCAAGCACGGGTTCGGCGACAACAAGCGCGCCGAGCGCGCGCTCAACCTCGCGCTCGACGGCGCACCGACCAACGACGAGGCGCTCGCCCAGCTCGTCCAGTTCTACCGCGACGCCAACGACCTGATCTCGGTGCGCGTCCACCTCAACCGGGTCGCCGGCGCGATGCGCGCCCGGGTCGCCGCCGATCCGCAGGACGGCGTGGCCTACCGCGTGATCTCGCGCGCGATGTCGGCGCGCGAGGCCGCCAGCGTCCCCGGCTCGCTGCCGATCGCGCGCGCGGCCGGCGAGATCGCCGAGCTGCTCGGCACCAGCGGCGACTCCGAGCAGCGCCTGCTCCAGGCCTCGCGCCAGCCCGATCTGTCGCTGCTGACCCGATCGGAGGCCGACGACGTGCTGTTCCCGCGCGGCGTACCGAGCGAGCTGCGCCAGATCTTCCAGCTGCTCGGCGACCGGATCGCCAAGCACGTCGGCATCGAACTCCGGCCGCCGTACGGCGTCACCCGCGGCGACCGGCTGCGCGGCCGCGACAACCCGGTCGCGGCGGTCGCCCAGGCGGTCGCCAGCGGCCTGGGCTTCGGCGAGATCGACGTCTACATCTCGAACCGCCAGCCCTGGGTCATGGTCGCCGAGCCGACCAGCCCGGTGTCGCTGGTGATCGGCAGCAGCATCGCGAACGCCGGCGGCGACACGATCCGGTTCGCGGCGGGCGGCGCGCTCAAGCTCGCCCAGGCCCACCTCGCGATCGCGGCCCGGCTGCCGGTCGACGATCTCGGCGTGCTGGTCGTCGCGCTGCTCCGGCTGTTCCAGGCCGACTTTCCGATCGAGGACATCGACGCCGACGCGGTCGCGGCCCAGACCCAGAAGCTGCGCCGCCTGATCCCGACCGGGCTGATGAACGAGCTCAAGCCGTTCGCGCTCGCGATCGATGCCCAGCGGTTCCGCCACACCGATCTGGCGCGCGATCTCAAGATCGCCGGCCTGCGCGCCGGCCTGGTCGCGTCCGGCTCGCTGCTCGCCGGGCTGCGGATCCTGGCGTCGCAGGTCGGCGGCGAGCTGCCCGCGTTCCTCGCCGATCCGGTCGCCCAGGGTCTGGTCGCGTTCGCGCTCGGCGAGGACCACGCCGTGGTCGCCCGGTAAGCCTGCTCGCCCGGAGGTTACCGTGTAATTACGAGGCTCAGGTCGCAGCGACCCGTGCAAGCTGGGAGGTGGCGTATGGCGCACCTCGGTGAAGAAATGCGCCAGTACCGGGCACTCGAGGACGACCTGCGCTTGGTCCGCTCGGAAAGCGGTCTCGGCTCTGCCAGAGAGGATCCGATCCTCGAACAGATGGCGAGATTCTGGTGGCTGCTCTCCGATATCGAGCGCGAAACCCTCGATCGCGAAGGTCCGACCTGCGATCCAGTCGAGATCGACGAGCACGACGACCTTCACCTCGTCGACAAGGATACGCTCACCTTCAACGTGAAGGGCCCGCTTCGCGCGAGGAAGATCCTTTGGCACAGAGGGCCGGCCGGCGATCTGCCGGGCCAGATCCTCGGCGTGTGGTTTCGCGAACGCGAGCCAGTACCGAGCCCCGAACACGCTCCGAACGGTGCGATCTTGCCACGACGAGATACCGAGCCGAACGCCAACATCATCTACTCGCTCGATCTGGTTCACGTTCAAGATGTGTGGCTTCCGCTGTCGGAGGCCGGTGTTCACACGTACTTGCATTCCTCTGGCATGCGTTCCGGGGAACGCTGGTGCTTCGCCAGCAGGACTGCCGAAGGCTCCTCGACCGTCATCTTCGAGGCAAGGGTTGTCGAGGCGCTGTCGCCCGTGGCGGTTGCGGAAGCCTACGGAGCCAGCGCAGCCGATCGTGCCCGCCCGGACTACCCGACCGTTCAACTCGAGTTGCACCGGCGGCCGCGGGAATAGCCGCTGCACGAAAAGGTCTCTGGTCGCCCGGTAGCCGCGCCGCCGGCTCGCGACTCGCGACGGTGCGCTCGCGTCATCCCGTGTGGTGCGTCGCGGCCTCCGGATCCGGAAACAGCCGGACGCAGGGGTCGCCGAGCAGCAGCCATCCGGTGGAATCGAGGTTGCGGACCCAGGCCGCGACCTTCTGCTGCGACGTGCTCGCCGTGTCCGGTCTCAGCGTCGCGACGAGATCGTGCGCGGCGCGCCCCGCCGCCTCCCAGAACGTCGACATCCCCTGTCCCACGGTGCCGAGCCCGCCCAGCACGAAGTCGGCGAGATCCTCGAACGCCGTGGTCGCCTCGAACCCGCCGTACGAGCCCGCGGTCGCCCGATCGACGTGGCCGATGAATGCGACCGGGCCGCGGCCCTGCCCGAGCATCACGCGCGGCAGCGGGGCGATGCGCGGGACCTGCGAAGTGGTCGATGTGCAGCTGCGCCACTCGGCGACCGCTTGGGCTGCGTTCCCGGCCGTCGCGATCGCGCGCTCGCCGTGGGCCTGGCCGCCCGCGAGATCGTCGTGGGTCTGGTCGCTGGCGACGTCGCAGCCGGCGCCTTTAGGGAACCGCGAGGGCGCGCCAACTGGCGACCGCAGCCGCGATCTCGGAGCCGTAGTGCTTCGAGAACGGCTCGGTGTTCGCGAGCCGCTCGAGCAAGCGGGCAATCACGGATCGCTGCTGCACCGTCATCCGCGCGATGCGGGCGTCGAATGCGTCACGAAAGTCATCCTTGCGCGTCAGTTCACCGAGCACGAATGCCGGCAGCTCGTTCTCCGATTCGCCGAGCACGACCAGGTACGCGGGCAGAACCGCGATGAACGCGTCAGGGTTCATGTAGCCAAGCGCGGCGGCGTGCGCTTCGACGACCTCTCTCGACAACTCGTTCCATGCACGGCCATCGGTGGCAGCCTCGAACGAGCGATCGTTGGTGTACGCGCTCCACAGATTGGTTGCTGTGAACGTTGCCGGGTGGAGCTTGACCGCGGGAAATGCGTCGATGATGTCGGCTCCCAGCTCTTTCGCGATAGA
>JBGQCL010000081.1:0-30967 GCA_041495365.1 Kofleriaceae bacterium
GGCGGTTGCGGGCAGCCCGGCGGGATCGTCGGTTCGCCCGGCCCCGGACGCGGCGCCGGTGGCGCGTCCGGCTGCGCCCGGCGAGCCGTCGGGGAGCGGCGTCGAGCAGGCGGCGCTGCGGGTCGCGTCGGCCCGGGCCGAGAGCGCCGCCGGCCGCCTCGCCCAGGCGCGCGGGCTGCTGTCCCGGGCGTACACGCTCGATCCGCAGCCGGCCACGCTGCTCGAGCTCGCGACCGTGGAGCTCCAGGCCGGCCGCTGCCGAGAGGCCCGGCGCGCCGTCCAGCGCGTGATCGCCGGCGGGGCCGGCGCGCTGTCGGCCCGGGCCTCGGAGCTGATGGGCCGGATCGGCCGGTGCGACTGAGCGGGTCGATCAAGAACAAAGCTTGACGGCCCCAAACTCCGGCTATAAGTTGCCTAGAATAACTGAGTTGCACGACATGCGCAACATACCAACTCAAAGCAACTTGCTCCAATTGTTGTCTTAGAGCACGCTGTTGCACGAGGAGCGCAACATGGCGATGCTAGACAACATGTTGGTCCGGGAGGGGGTCCGAGAGCTTCGGCGGCGGCTTCCACCTGGCTGGAGCGTCGGCGAGCCGACCCTCGAGCCTCGCCGCCCGTCGTTGGACGCAACCATCGAGATCACCGCCCCTGACCGCCGAAAGGGTTCGATCGCAGTAGAGGCGCGAACGCGGCTCGATCCGAAGGGAGTCCGCCCGCTGGTCGACGCCGCCCGTGAAGCTGGGCTCCGCGGCGCCCTCGTCGTTGTTGCACGGTACCTCAGCGAAGGCACCAGAGCTCGCCTACGCGCGGGCGATGTCGGCTACCTCGACCTCACAGGCAACGTACGGGTCGTCGTCTCTGAACCGGGTCTTTACATCGAGACGCAAGGGGCCTCCGAGGATCCCGAGCGTGAGGAGCGACCTGCCCGCTCGCTGCGTGGCGCGAAGGCTGGCCGCGTCGTGCGAGCGCTGCTCGACCGACGGAAACCGCCCGGTGTGCGCGAGCTCGCCGCCATGACGAAAATCGACGCAGGCTACGTCTCTCGTGTCCTTGCATTCCTCGATTCCGAAGCCCTGGTCACACGCGTCGGACGTGGCCGGATGCAAAGCGTCGATTGGCCGGCGCTCCTGCGGCGTTGGGCGCAAGAGGCGCCTCTCGAGTCGCGCGGCGAGATGCGGACCTATCTCGAGCCTCGCGGGCTCTCCACGCTCGTCCCCCGGCTCGCGAAGTCCCCCGAGCGCTACGTCGTGACGGGGGGGCTCGCGGCCGCAGCGTTTGCTCCGACCGCTCCCTCGCGTCTCGGCGCCGTATGGGTGCGCGACGCCGTCGCGGCCGCGACGAGGCTCGGCCTGCGGCCCGTAGACGCGGGCGCGAATGTGCTTCTCATCGAGCCTGGCGATGAAGGCGTATTCGAAGGTGCGGCGCAGCGAGACGGCGTTTGGTACGCCGCTCCGAGCCAGGTTGCCGTCGACCTCCTCACGAGCCCGGGGCGCGGCCCCGCTGAGGGTGAGGAGCTAATCAGCTGGATGCAGGCGAATGAGGAGAAGTGGCGCCAATGAGCGAGGTCGATGAGCTGTACGTGATGGCGCGCCGAGTTCTGCTCGATGCGCTCGATGCACTTGGTTCCCACCGTGAGGCAATCGTCCTCGTCGGTGCGCAGGCCGTGTACCTGCGAGTCGGTGAGGCCGACCTCGCGGTTGCTCCCTTCACCATCGATGGCGATCTCGCGATCGACCCCGCGGTACTCAACGAGATCCCGCCTCTCGAGAAGGCCCTGATGGACGCGGGCTTCTACCCGAAGACCAAGAATTCTGTCGGCGTCTGGATCACGAAGCGCGCGACAAGTCAGCAGGTGGACACGGAAGTGGCCATCGACCTCCTCGTGCCCGCGTCAGTAAGCCCGGGAACAGGTCGCCGCGCGGCGCGTCTTCGAGGACACGACTCGCGGGCGGCACGCATCGTTCGTGGTCTCGATGGCGCCATTGTTGACGCGGATGTGATGAGGCTCGTGGCCCTCGAAGCCAGCGACTCACGAGCTTTCGACGTGCGTGTGGCCGGACCGGCTGCACTGCTTGTCGCGAAGGTGCACAAGATCAGCGAGCGTCACGGAACAGATCGCCAGAGCGACAAGGACGCACTCGACGTCCTGCGGCTCCTCAGAGGTACGCAGACAGACGATCTGGCGACTCGGTACACCAGGCTACTCGGCGATAGGCGATCCGATGAAGCAGCGCGGGTCGGGCGTACACTTCTAGACGCACAATTCACGAAGCGCACCGGCATCGGCGTCGAGATGGCCATTCGTTCGGCGGGTGCGCTCGCGGATGCCGAGGAAATCGCCGCGTCCTGCGAGGCTCTCGCCTCGGACCTTCTCGCAGCGCTCAAGTAGCCGTCATCCGAGTGCTCGTCACCAGCGGAGCTTGGGCGAGGACGGCCGCGAAGACCGCCGGCAGCGCCGTGGGGTGGTCTCGAGTAGGCGACGTACCCGACGCGGGCGCATGGGACTGCGCAAGATCACGTATAGAGGCGCGCGTACGACACGGCACCGGACGAGCCCTAATCACCATCAACACAGAATATTGCGGCTGGATCGGAATTTGACCCACGGTGTGCCCAGCCGCACGCCCTCTCGCTGCAGGCGCAAGTGGAACGTCGCGCGCGCGGCACCGAGACGCGACCATCCGGACTCGGCAGCACGCGGTGGTAGAAGTCGGCAGACGTATGACGCCGTGAATTGCTGCACCCGTAGGTAGGAGCGCAGCGCTGCGGCATCCGTAGAATCCGCTGTCTCGCAGGTCGGGCGAGCCTCGGAGATCGTCATGCGTTTCGAGGGCAGTCTGTGATCAACGTGGCTGCGGGCTCGAAGGCGGAGCGCAACCCGTCGGGTGTGGACGGTGCGGTTCACGGCCGTAGGCGTCGGGCCGCGCCGCGCGTTGCCAGCGCCTGCCGCGATTCCTTCCGGCAGACTTGGTCCGTCGCCCATGCCCCTCCGGCTGCGAGTTCGAATGGCTGGCGAGCACATGGCGACGACGTCCAAGGAGGGAACGGGCGATGACGATGCGCTCGATGTATCCGCCCGAGATCGAGCGGCAACGCGCTCCCGATCGTTTCGATCCGGTGCGCGAAGGGGACCGCCATCGCCTGTCACGCGAGGTGTCGATCGCGATCTGGGAGCGCGTGTGCGCAGAGACCACCGATGGCAGCGGCCAGCGAGATGTCGAGCAGGCCAAGCGGCGGTTTCATGAGATCGCCGAGCTCGTTGCGGCGCGTGGCGGAAGACTTCTTCCGGACGTCGGCCGGTACACGCGCGTGGGTGTCGAACTCGTTGGCATGCCTTTGGCCGCGTGGAACCGGGAGCTGCTGGCTCGTCCTGCGCCGGGTCGCGAGACCCTTGTCACCCGCGACGAAGCGGAGCGCGCGGCGGGGGCAAGTTCCCGGACCGCGACAGAGGCACGCCAGGCGGCGCCAACCTCCCACGGCGCCCGGCGAGATCACCGCGGCGACGAGCGGCCCGAGACCCCGCGCGCCGGCGAGGTCGCGCAGTTGCTGGCCTCGCTGCTGCAGCCCACCGCCACGGCATCACCGATGGTGCTCGATCTGTCGGAGCATCTCGCCGCGCGCCGGCAGCCCGGCGCGGATCCGGCCCTGTGGTCGCCGCCGGACGGCGATCCCGGGCTACGCGACGGTCGGCTCCCTGCGGTGACGCGCGAGCGCATGGAGCAGGCGTACGGCCAGCCCTTCGACGACGTCGAGATCCACGTCGACAGCCCGGAAGTGCCGAGCGGCCACGAGGCGTTCACGCGCGGACGTCACATCTACTTCGAGCGCGGCGCGTTCGATCCCGACGGCGAGCATGGCGAGCACGTGATCGCCCACGAGCTGGCGCACGTCGCCCAGCAGTCGCAGCCCGAGGGCGGCGGCGTCCGCCCGGCGAGCCGCGCGGCGCTCGAGGCCGATGCGTACCAGGCGGCGCTCGCGGCACTCGCCGGGCGCGCGGCCTCCGTGAACCTGTTTGCGCCGTCGCGCGCCGCGCTGGCGTTCTCGAACGGCGAGCCGCAGCCGTGTCCGGGAGTGCCACCCGCCCCGGGCGGTCGGGCACCCGCGCAAACGGCCCGCGACGCAGGCTCCGCGCCGTCCGGCGGCGCAACCCCGAGCGGCGGCGCGACGCGCAACGCCCCCGGCGGCGGTCCGGGCGGCACCGGCGCGCGACCCTCCGCAACGCCCGCCGCGCGACCCGCCGCGCCGGCCCCGGCCGCGAGCGCTCCGCCGATCGCTGCCGCTCTGCGCCGCGGCGCGAATGCCGGCGACCTGCTCGTCCCCGAAGCGCCGAGCGCGCTGACCCCGGCGGCCGCCGGGCGCCTGCAGACCATCCGAACCGACAACCAGGGCGTCGCCGCGGCGACCACCACGCTGCCCACTGCCCAGCAGCAGACCGACGTCGCGCGCGCGGCGGTCGTCGAGCCGCAGGCCGAGCAGGACGCCCAGGCCCAGCACGACGTGGTGGCCGCGGTCGACGACCGGCCGCCGCCGAGCCCCGAGATCGAGGCCGCGTGCGCGCGGATCCGCCAGGTGATTCGCGCCAAGCGCCCGCCCGACGAGGACAAGCTGGTCGACGCCAAGCCCAAGGAGATGGCGCAGGCGGCCGGCGAGGACATGTCGGCCGGCGTCGAGCAGCGCGCCGGCACGGTGCGCCAGGGCTACGCGGACATGCAGCAGAACCCGCAGGGCACGCCGAGCACCACGCCGGTGCCGGCTACCCTGCCGCCGGACAAGGCCCAGACGCCGCCGGTCGACGCCGGCGCGGGCACGCCGGATCCGCTCAAGCACGACGACGTCTCGCTCGACGGCGACGTCGCTGCCCAGCAGCAGAAGATCCAGGACGCGGGCATGAACACCGAGCCCGGTCAGCTGGTCAAGGACGGCCCGATCGGCGACGCGCGCGGCGGGGTCGACGACCTGCAGAACGCAGCGAAGGTCGATCCGCAGAAGGTCCTCGCCGATCAAGCCGCGGCCATCGTCCACGCCAAGGGCGACATGCAGGCGCTGCAGGCCAGCGCCGAGAAGATGCTGGCCGCGGCGCGCACCGGCAGCGTCGCGCAGATGGCGACGCACACCACGACGGTCAAGGGCAGCGAGGAGCAGCAGCGCGCGGCCGCGGGCGCGCAGATGCAGGCGGTCTTCGCCGCCACCCAGAAGAACGTCGACACCCTGCTGCAGCCGCTGAGCGGCAACGCGGTGGTGCGCTGGGAGGCCGGCGTCGCGCAGCTGTCGACCGACTTCGAATCCAGCCTCGCCGAGGTCAAGCGCAAGATCGACGAGCGCCACAGCGGCATGTTCGGCGGCGTGGTGAGCGCCTGGGATGGCTTGACCGGCCTGCCCGACTGGGTCACCAAGGACTACGACATCGCCGAGGCCAGGTTCGGCGACGGCGCGACCGGCCTCATCACCGACATCTCGCGCGACGTCAACCAGGTCATCGACGACTGCAAGAAGCTGATCGATCAGGCGCGCAAGGACATCGAGGCCATCGTCCACAGCCTGCCGGCGAGCCTGCAGACCTGGGCCCAGGGCGAGGCCGCAAAGCTCGGCCAGCAGCTCGATCAGCTGAGCCAGAAGGTCGACCAGACCCAGAAAGGCCTGAACCAGGACCTGATCCATCGCGCCGACGGCGCCGTCCAGACCGTCCGCGAGCGGGTCGCCGACCTCCGCGAGCAAGCCAAGGGCCTGCTCGGCAAGATCGCCGATGCACTCGTCGAGTTCGCCAAGAACCCGGCCAAGGCGATCGTCGACGGCCTGCTCCGCCTCCTGGCCATCCCGCCGGCCAGCTTCTGGGCGCTGGTCGACAAGCTCGGCGACGTGATCAGCGGCATCGCCGCCGATCCGATGAAGTTCGCCAACACGCTGATGTCGGGCGTGGGCAAGGGGTTCCAGCAGTTCTTCGACCACCTGCCGGTGCGGCTAGGCCAGTCGCTGTTCCAGTGGCTGTTCTCCAAGATGTCCGACGTCGGCATCCAGGTGCCGCTCGACTTCACGATGCCGAGCATCCTCACCCTGGTGCTCGAGGTCATGGGCATCACCTGGCCGCGGATCAAGACGATCCTCGCCAAGCACATCGGCGCCCAGAACACCGAGGTGCTCGATCAGGCCCACCAGCTGATCAGCACCCTGATCAACCGTGGTCCGCTGGGCGTCTACCACCTGGTCCAGGAGCACCTCGACCCGGGCATGATCATCGACGCGATCAAGAACGCGGCGATCAGCTACGTGATGGAGGCGATCATCACCCGGGTCGCGGCGCGCATCCTCATGATGCTCAACCCGGCCGGGGCGATCCTCCAGGCGATCGAGGCGATCTATCGCGTGATCAAGTGGGTGATCGACAACGCCGCGCGGATCTTCACGCTGATCGAGGCGGTCGTGAACGGTGCCGCCCAGATCCTCGCCGGCAACGTCTCCGGGGTGGCCAACCTCGTCGAGCGCGCCCTGGGCCTGCTGCTGGTCCCGGTGATCGACTTCCTGGCCGACTACCTCGGCCTGGGCGGCATCCCCGAGGCGCTCAAGAAAGTGATCCTGGGCCTGCAGTCGAAGGTCGAACAGATCCTCGACAAGGTCATCGGCTTCCTCGTCGAGAAGGCCAGGGCGCTGTGGGAGGCGATCAAGAACAAGGTCAAGGGCAAGGACAAGCCAGGCGATCAGCGGCCAGATGGCCAGAATCCAGACGGCCACAATGGCGAGATCCGGGTGCCCACTTCGCTCGTCCAGCCCAACCCGGTGACCCTGGAACACATGAGCCCCCAACTCGTCGACTCGTCCGGGCAGACGCCATCCGGCACCGTATTGCACGACTCGGGCACCGCCGATCCATTGCAGGCAACGAAAGCGCTACTGGCAAGTCACCCTAACGCGAAGTACGAACCTGCCACGGGTCGCCTGATACTGTCGCCGCTGTCAGCGAGCGCCTTGAGCCAGGCCGGCTCGCTCCCGCAACTCGGTCAACTCATCGCACAGGAGACGGGCGTCTCCAAGGTCACTTTCATCAAATCGGGCGGCAAGGCCCACATCGAAGGCCAGATCAACCCCAAGGACGAACAGGTCAAAGTACCACGTATCCCGGTGCTCCGTTCGCGGCTGCAGATCTCCGATAAAGCCTCGGCCACCGAGTGGGACTTCATAATGATTGCGCCGCTCGACACCGGTGAAGAAGCAACGCTCGGGTATGGCGTCGTCCCGCTCGATTCGAGCGGCCAGCCGACGACTGGACCGGAGTTCGTGCTCGAGAAGCGATTCTTCCGGGATGGAGTCGAACATCGGATCTCCGTGATCGATGACGCCACAGGTCAATCGCTGTCGCTCACCAGCGTCGCTATCGAAGAGGCCACGAAGCGGTTCAAGGCCCGCTACCCCGGCGGGCCGGATGAGCTCCCCGGCTCCCTAACCGCGGACAACAAGGCCAACTTTCAGAACGAATACCTGAAGGCTATCGATCAGGGAATGACGCCGGAAGCCGCCAAGGTCCACGCGATCAAGCAGATCTCGTTCGGCAAGCAGCGCATGGTACATGGATACACGGTGTTCCAAGTGGACATCAGCGGTGAAGTGGAAATACCGTACGGCAACCCTCCGCAGAACCGTCGCGCTCCCAAGGACATTCGCGTCATCGCAAGGAAACCATGAACCCGCTAGACACACGCTCGCGCGCGCAGATCGAACGTCTGCTCGGTCGTCCGCTCACCCCGGAGGAGCTCGTCTCGGCGGATACCCCCGAGGCGCTCTCCGGGCCCGTGCTCGCGGTGGCGCGGCAACTGCGAGCCAGACAGCTCGTGCTGTGCACGATCTATCTCCATTCGCTGGTCCCCACACGCGGACGGGTAATGGCAGAGTTCATCGACCACCTCGATGAAGCAAAGTGATCCGCGCAACCTCCGATCTCACTACAGGTGTATCTCGGCCGGCACCAGGCAAGCAGCGTGGCGAGCTGAAGCCAGCGCTGCGCTGTCGCGAGCTCTCGGCGAACCGGATCGCCTCGACTGGCGGGCGGCCACGAGCACGCCCGCGCGCCGTGCCGGGACGCACCTGGTCAACTCTCTGACCGGCGGCCTGCGGTGCGGGCGGGTCTGCGCCGCTGGCTGAGGGAGAACGGCGGTGCGGGGTGGGGCGGTGGGCCCCGGCACAGCGATCGCAAGCGCTGTGGATGTGCTCGGCGAGGCCTACCCGCTCGCCGAGCGCGCGGAGCACAACGAAGGAGACGCAGATGGCGCAACCTCGGTCCGATGCGCTGGTCCTGTTCGGCGCCACGGGCGACCTCGCATTCAAGCAGATCTTCCCGGCGCTGCAGGCCATGGTGAGGCATGGCACGCTGAACGTGCCGGTCATCGGCGTCGCGCGCGAGCAGCGCGGCGTCGACAGCCTGCGCGAGCGCCTGCGCGACAGCCTGCAGCACCACGGCGGTGTCGATCGCGGCGCGTTCGACAAGCTGGGCGGGCTACTCCGCTACGTCGCGATCGACTACAACGATCCGAAGACGTTCGGTGAGCTCAAGCGCGCGCTCGGCGGCGCGCAGCGGCCGCTGTACTACCTCGCGATCCCGCCCGGCGCGTTCGCGACGGCGATCGAGGGCCTGCAGCAGGCGGGGTGCACCGCCGGCGCACGGATCGCGCTCGAGAAGCCGTTCGGGCGCGATCTCGCGTCGGCGCGCATGCTCGACCGGCTGCTCCACACCGTGTTCCCGGAGTCGGCGATCTTCCGCATCGACCACTACCTCGGCAAGGAACCGGTCCAGAACCTGCTGTACTTCCGGTTCGCCAACGCGGTGCTCGAGCCGCTGTGGGACCGCGACCACGTCAGCCGCGTCGAGATCACGATGGCCGAGCAGTTCGGTGTCGCGGGCCGCGGCCGGTTCTACGAGGAGACCGGCGCGATCCGCGACGTCGTGCAGAACCACCTGCTCCAGATCACCGCGATCCTCGCGATGGACGCCCCGGTCGGGCAGGACATCGAGGCGATCCGCGACGAGAAGGCGCGCGTGCTCAAGGCGATCGAGCCGCTCGATCTTGAGCACGTGGTGCGCGGCCAGTACCGCGGCTATCGCAGCGAGCCCGGCGTCGCGCCGGCGTCGACGGTCGAGACCTTCGCCGCCGTCGAGCTGCGCATCGACACCTGGCGGTGGGCCGACGTGCCGTTCACGATCCGCGCCGGCAAGCGGCTGTCGGCCACGTTCACCGAGGTGGTCGTCGAGCTCAAGAAGCCGCCGCGCGACATCTTCCACGAGCACCTGGCGTGCCCGAACTACCTGCGGTTCCGCCTCGGCCCCGACACCGCGATCGCGCTCGGCGTGCGCGTGCTCCGGCCGCGCGCCGCACCCGGCGAGGTGCTCGGCCGCGACAACGAGCTGATCGCGACCCAGGACCCCACGCTCGGAGCGCTGCCCTACGAGCGGTTGCTCGACGACGCGCTGCGCGGCGACCAGATGCTGTTCGCGCGTCAGGACGAGATCGAGGCGCAGTGGCGGGTCGTCGACCCGGTCCTCGGCGACGCCGCGCCGGTCCACCTCTACGACCCGGGCGCGTGGGGACCGACCGAGGCCGAGCAGGTCGCGCCGTGTGGCTGCCACAGCGCACTCGTCGAGCGGAGGGCCTCGTGAACGCCTCCGATCTCGATCCGCAGAGCATCGATCAACAGAGCATCAACGCGCTGCGGTTCCTGGCCGTCGATGCGGTGCAGAACGCCGGCTCGGGGCACCCCGGCCTGCCGCTCGACGCCGCGCCGATGGCCTACGTGCTGTGGACGCGGTTCCTCAGGCACGACCCGAGCGATCCGAGCTGGATCGATCGCGATCGGTTCGTGCTGTCGGCGGGGCACGGCTCGGCGCTGCTCTACGCGCTGCTCCACCTCGCGGGCTACCCGGACATCACGCTCGACCAGCTGCGGCGGTTTCGCCAGTGGCACAGCCTCACGCCGGGCCATCCCGAGAGCCACCTGACCCACAGCGTCGAGGCGTCGACCGGGCCGCTCGGACAGGGCGTCGGCAACGCGGTGGGCATGGCGATCGCGGAGGCCCAGCTTGCGGCGCGCTACAACCGGCCCGGCCACGCGATCTTCGATCACCGCACCTACGTGCTCGCCAGCGACGGCGACATGATGGAGGGCGTGCAGGCGGAGGCGGCGTCGCTCGCCGGTCACCTCCAGCTCGGCAAGCTGATCGTGCTCTACGACGCCAACCGCGTGACGCTGTCGGGCACGACCTCGATCGCGTTCACCGAGGACGTCGGCGCGCGCTACCGCAGCTACGGCTGGCACGTGCAGCGCGTCGACGACGGCAACGATGTTGCGGCGATTGCGCGGGCGCTCCAGGCGGCGCTCGACACCCGGGACCAGCCGTCGCTGATCATCGTCGAGACCGTGATCGGGTTCGGGGCGCCGACCCGCGCGGGGACGTTCGAGGCCCACGGCGCGCCGCTCGGCGCCGACGAGGTGAAGCGGACCAAGGCCAACCTCGGCTGGCCGGAGCAGCCGGCGTTCTACGTTCCCGAGCCGGTGTTCCGCCACATGCGCTCGGCGATCGAGCGCGGGAAGACCGCCCAGGACGGCTGGCGCCGGCGGTTCGCGGCGTACCGCGCGCAGTTCCCCGCGCTCGCCGACGAGATCGAGCGCCGGTTCCGCCGCCAGCTGCCCGCCGGCTGGGACGCCAATCTCCCCGGGTTCCCGGCCGACGCCAAGGGCATCGCCACGCGCAAGGCGTCCGAGGGCGTGCTGCAGGTGCTCGCCCACGCGGTGCCGGAGCTGATCGGCGGCTCGGGCGACCTCGATCCGTCGACCTACACGTGGATGAAGCAGGACGGCGACTTCGAATCGCCGCTCCGGCCGCACGACGGCGTGCAAGGCGCCGCCGGGGGTGGATGGGGCCACGGCGGCCGCAACATCCACTTCGGCGTGCGCGAGCATGCGATGGGCGCGGCGGTCAACGGGCTCGCGTACCACGGCGGGTTCATCCCGTTCGGCGCCACGTTCCTGGTGTTCTCCGACTACATGCGGGCGGCGATCCGGCTGTCGGCGATCGCGCAGATCCATTCGATCTGGGTGTTCACCCACGACAGCATCGCCGTCGGCGAGGACGGCCCGATGCACGAGCCGGTCGAGCAGATCCTGGCGCTGCGCGCGATCCCCGGCATGGTCGTGCTGCGCCCTGGCGACGCGAACGAGACCCGCATCGCGTGGCAGATCGCCGTCGAGCGCCGCACCGGACCGACCGCGCTCGTGCTCACCCGCCAGCCCGTGCCCACGCTCGAGCGCAAGCTGTACGCGCCGGCCGACGGCGCGCGCCGCGGCGCGTACGTGCTCAATCCGCACGAGGCCGATCCCGAGCTGATCCTGATCGGCACCGGCTCCGAGGTCGCGCTGGTCGTCGCGGCCGAGCGAGTGCTGCGCCAGCGCGGCGTGCGCGCGCGCGTCGTGTCGATGCCATCGTGGGAGCTGTTCGCCGCCGAGGCCACGGCGTATCGCGACAGCGTGCTTCCGCCGGCCGTGACCGCGCGGCTCGCGGTCGAGGCCGCGCGCTCGATCGGCTGGGAGCGCTGGGTCGGCCCGTGCGGCGACATCCTGTCGGTCGATCGGTTCGGCGCGTCGGCGCCCGGCGACGTGGTGATGAAGGAGTACGGCTTCACCACCGATCACGTGGTCGCGCGTGCGCTCGCGCTGCTCGGAGGGACGCCGTGAGCCCGGGCGCGCGGGGCGAGCGCGCGCAGCCCGTCCCGGGCCGGCTCGGGCTGCCGGCGGGCATCGCGGCCTGCCTGTTCGACCTCGACGGCGTGCTCACCCGGACGTCGGTGCTGCACGCCGCGGCCTGGAAGCAGGCGTTCGATCCGGTGCTGGCCGCGCAGGGACAGGCCGCGTTCGACGCCGTGACCGACTACGCCCGGCACGTCGATGGCCGGCCGCGCGAGGACGGCGTGCGCGCGTTGCTCGCCGCGCGCGGCATCGCGCTGCCGGGCGACGCCGTGCGTGCGATCGCCGCGCACAAGGACCAGCTGTTCGAGCGCCTGCTGCGCGAGCGGCCGGTCGAGACCTACCCCGGCTCGGTGCGCTACCTGCGCGC
The DNA here is from genome assembly GCA_041495365.1 of Kofleriaceae bacterium. Lineage (GTDB taxonomy): Bacteria > Myxococcota_A > Polyangia > Haliangiales > Haliangiaceae > JABFXX01. Next base: position 12,095 of record JBGQCL010000081.1, read on the forward strand.
CGTGCGCGACGCCGGCCTGCCGACCGCGGTCGTGTCGTCGAGCAAGCACGCGCAGGAGGTGCTGCGCTCGGCGGGCATCGCCGACCTGTTCGACGCGCGGATCGACGGCGCGATCGCCGAGCAGCGCCGGCTCGCGGGCAAGCCCGCGCCCGACACCTACCTCGCCGCGGCGCGCGCGCTGGCGGTCGAGCCGGCCCGGGCCGCGGTGTTCGAGGACGCGCTCGCCGGGGTCGCGGCCGGCCGCGCCGGGCGGTTCGGTTGCGTCGTCGGCGTCGATCGCGCGGGCCAGGCCGCCGAGCTGCGCCGCCACGGCGCCGACGTCGTCGTCGCGGATCTCGCGGCGCTGCTGGAGGCCGCGTGACCGCGGGTCCGGTGTCCGCGGTCGAGCCGTGGTCGATCGAGCCGTGGTCGGTGCACGAGACCTCGCTGAGCCTCGACGACCTGGCGCGCTCCGAGTCGGTGTTCGCGCTGTCCAACGGCCACATCGGCGTGCGGGGCAACCTCGACGAGGGCGAGCCGCACGGCGTCCCCGGCACCTACCTCAACGGCGTGTTCGAGCTCCACCCGCTGCCGTACGCCGAGAGCAACTACGGCGCGCCCGAGTCGGGCCAGACCATCACCAACGTCACCAACGGCAAGCTGATCCGGCTGCTGGTCGGCGACGAGCCGTTCGATGTGCGCTACGGCGAGCTGCGCGCCCACGATCGCGTGCTCGACCTGCGCACCGGGACGCTGCGCCGCACCGTCGAGTGGGAGTCGCCGGCGCACCGCACGATCCGCGTGACCTCGACGCGGTTCGTGTCGTTCGCGCACCGCGCGATCCTCGCGATCTCGTACGACGTCGAGTCGCTCGATGGCCTCGCCGAGATCGTCGTGCAGTCGGAGCTGGTCGCGAACGAGCCGGTCCCGACCCAGGGCAAGGATCCGCGCGCGGCCGCGGCGCTCGAGTCGCCGCTCGAGGGCGAGCATGCCGCGTGCCGGGACAGCTCGGCGATCCTCGTGCACCGGACGCGGCGCAGCGGGCTGCGGGTCGCGGCGCTGATGGACCACGTGGTCAGCGGCACCACCGGCCTGCGGACCTCGACCGAGGTGACCGCCGACCTGGCGCGGTTCGTGATCATCGACGCGCTCGAGCCCGGTCAGCGGCTCCGCCTGGTCAAGTTCGTCGCGTACGGCTGGTCCGAGAAGCGCACGCTGCCCGCGCTGCGCGATCAGGTCGCCGCGGCGGCGAGCTCGGCCAAGCAGGCCGGCTGGGACGATCTGTTGCAGGAGCAGTGCGCGTACCTCGACGAGTTCTGGGCGCGCGCCGACGTCGAGCTCGAGGGCGACCAGGAGCTCCAGCAGGCGATGCGGTTCGCGCTGTTCCAGGTGCTGTCGGCCGCGGCGCGCGCCGAGCGGCGCGGCATCCCCGCCAAGGGCCTGACCGGCAACGGCTACGACGGCCACACGTTCTGGGACTCCGACCTCTACGTGGTCCCGGTGCTGACGTACACGGTGCCGGAGGCGGCGGCGGATGCGCTGCGCTGGCGCCAGTCGATCCTGCCGGCCGCCGAGGCCCGCGCGCAGGCCCTCGGACACGCCGGCGCGGCGTTCCCGTGGCGGACGATCCACGGCGAGGAGTGCTCCGGCTACTGGCCGGCCGGCACCGCGGCGTTTCACATCAACGCGGACATCGCGGCCGCGGTCCTGTGGTACGTCGAGGCGACCGGCGACGAGCGGTTCGAGCGTGACGTCGCGGTCGAGATCCTGGTCAAGACGGCGCGGCTGTGGCGCTCGCTCGGCCACCACGATCTCCAGGGCGAGTTCCGGATCGACGGCGTCACCGGCCCCGATGAGTACAGCGCGCTCGCCGACGACAACGTCTACACGAACCTGATGGCGCAGCGCAACCTGAACGGCGCCGCCGACGCGTGCGCGCGCCACGTCGATCGCGCGCGGGAGTTCGGGGTCACGCCCGACGAGATGGCGTTCTGGCGCGCGGCCGCCGATCGGATGCGGATCCCGTACGACCACCGGCTCGGCGTGCACCCGCAGGCCGAGGGCTTCACCGATCACGAGATGTGGGACTTCGAGCACACGCGTCCCGACCAGTACCCGCTGCTGCTCTACTTCCCGTACTTCGATCTGTACCGCAAGCAGGTCGTCAAGCAGCCCGACCTCGTGCTCGCGATGATGCTGTGTCCGGACGCGTTCACGCGCGAGCAGATGGAGCGCAACTTCGCCTACTACGAGCGGATCACGGTGCGGGATTCGTCGCTGTCCGCGTGCACGCAGGCGATCGCCGCCGCGCGCTGCGATCATCTGCGGCTGGCCTTCGACTACGCGGCCGAGGCCACGCTGATCGACCTCCGCGACCTCGAGCACAACGTCGCCGATGGCCTCCACCTGGCGTCGCTGGCGGGTTCATGGCTGGTGTTCGTGTTCGGCTTCGGTGGCATGCGCGCGAGCGGCGGCACCCTGGCGTTCACGCCCAAGCTGCCCGAGGGACTCACCCGCTACGCGTTCTCGGTCACGTGGCGCGCGCGGTGTCTGCACGTCGACGTCACCCGCGCGCGGGCGGAGTACACGCTCCGCACGCCCGGGTCGATCCACATCGCGCACCACGGCGAGGCGCTCGATGTCACCGACGCGACGCCGGTCTCGCGGCCGCTCCCGCCGGTCCCGCCGCGCGAGCCGCCGACCCAGCCGCCGGGCCGCGCGCCGCGCCGCCGGTCGCCGGGATAGCCCCGTCTGCGACCCGCAGCACGCTGGCGCGACCTGGTCAGCAGGTGGGGTCACGGCTGGCATCCAGCGATGATGGCGTTATACTGATGTTCGTACGAGCGTACAACGAGGTGGCCATGATCAAGAAGCTCTCGGCGGTCGGCAACAGCCTCGCGCTCATCATCGAACGCCCGATCCTCGAGCTGCTCGACATCACCAAGGACACACCGCTCGAGATCAAGACCGACGGCGAGGTGCTCATCATCCGGCCGGTGAAGCTCGGCAAGAAGATCCGGCCGGTGAAGCTCGGCAAGAAGCAGCGCGTCCGTGAGTCCACGAAGCGGATGATGGCGGTCCATGACGAGACGCTGCGGAAGCTGGCGAGATGAGCCCGGTCAGCCGAGCAGCCGCCGGCGCGCCGCCGCCTGGACGTGGGGCAGGGCGCCGGCGCCCTTGGCGAGCTGGCGGACCGCCTCGAGCGGCACGTGCTCGACTGCCCGCACGGCGAGCTCGGGGGGCGTCTTCGGGTTGCGCGCGAGCGCGAGCGCGATCGCCGGCCGCTGCAGCCACTCCTTGCGATCACCGACCTGCTGGAGCAGGTCCCCCGCCAGCTGCGCGTTGCGGGCGATCGCGACCAGATCGTCGGCGTCGAGCTGCGGGTTCTTGAGCACGAACGGGTGCAGCGTACGGTCGCGATCGCGCAGGATCGCGTTGCGCTCGTCGCGCGTGCCGTGCAGCGCCTTCTGGACCTTCTCCATGCGAGACAGGCCGTCGGGGCGGGCCGGAGCCGAGGCGGCCGGCGGCGCGGCGGCCGGCGGCGCGGCGGGCGGCGGTGCGGCGGGCGGCGACTCGGCGGCGGCGACCGGCGGCGGGGTGGTGGCCGGCCTCGCGCGCGGCACCGCGGCGAGCGGCGGCGGCGTGGTCGCGAGCCGCCGGAGCGGGACCCACGGCGACAGCCACTGCGACGACGGTGCGGAGGTCCGCCGCGGCCGGACGGGCGGCGCCGGGTGCGTCGTCGGGCGCTCGACGCGCTCGTGCCGCGCGGTGCCGCTGGCGACGATCTCCGGGCGGCCGGCGAACCGGCTTACCTCCTCGACGAGCTCGCGCTGGACGGTCACCGCGAAGCCGACGCCGGCGAACACCTGCAGCACCTTGCCGGTGCCCAGCAGCGTCGTGCCGTCCGGCAGCACCAGCTCCAGCCCGACGGCGCTGTCGAAGTCGAGGCCGGGGGCATCGTGCACCTTCACCAGCAGGCCGCCGCGCACCATCTGCTGCGCGAGGTCGTCGCGCAGCTCGCCGTAGCGCGCGTACGTGACTCGGAAGACCCCCGGGAAGCCGGACATCCGACCCATCGTACTCCTGTCCGAAGATTTTGTTCAGCCCATTCCGGACGCGACCCGGGGCGCGGCCGGCGTCACGGCCGGTGTCACGCACGGATCGAGGGAGGCTCGACGCCGAGCTCGACGCAGATCGCGTCGAGCGCGGGGCGATCCACCCCGCGCCAGGCCAGCGCCGCGGCGTCGCAGACGATCGGGCAGTCGGTCCGGAGCGTGGCGAGCGTGCGGTACAGCGCCGCCTCGGCGCGGTGCTCGCGCAGCGTGCGGGCCAGGCGATCGGCGCCGCGCGGCGGCGCGGTCCACGCCGCGTGATCGTCCGGGATGTCGGGGATGTGGTGATAGACCGTGAGCAGCTTGCCGGCCGAGCTCTTGCCCCAGCCCGGGATGCCGGGGATGCCGTCGGCGGTGTCGCCGACCAGCGCGAGCAGATCGGGGATCGACGCGGGCGCGACGCCGTGCTTCGCGATCACCGCGGCCTCGTCGAGCACCTGGTCCTTGAAGCGGTCCCAGCACACCACGCGGTCGCCGATCACGCACTGGCACATGTCCTTGTCGACCGCGGTGATCAGGACGCGCTCGACCGCGGGGTCGCCGGCGAGCCGGTGCGCGGCGGTCGCGAGCGCGTCATCGGCCTCGAACTCGACCATCGGCCACACCACGAGGCCCAGGGCCGCCGACGCGCGCTCGGCGAGCTCGAACTGGCTGACCAGGCTTTCGGGCAGGCCCTCGCCGGTCTTGTAACCGTCGAACAGGTCATTGCGGAACGACTCGATCACGTGATCGAATGCCACCCCGACATGCGTCATCGGCAACCGGGACGTCTTGCTGTCCGGCCTGCTCTCCGGCCGCCGCGACAGCATCATCGACAGGCTGCGGACCATGCTGCGCACGGCGCCGACCTCCCGGCCGTTGACCTGGGCCTGCGGGGCGCCGAACCAGGCCCGGAACAGCTCGTACGTCCCGTCGATCAGGTGGACCTGCACGCCGGCAAGCCTACACGGGGAAGCCGGGGTGTGCGTATCCTGCTCGTCGCCCACGCGCTGGCGCGCGGCCCTCGCCCGAGGACCTCCATGGATCTGCGTCAACGTTCGATCGCGACGGCGGCGGCGCGGTGACCGCCGGACCCGCCAGGGCGCTGCGCCGTGATCTCGGCCCGTGGGCCTCGGCGTCGATCGTCGTCGGGACGATCATCGGCACCGGCGTGTTCCTCAAGACCGCGGTGATGGCGCAGCTCGGCGGCTCGCCGGCGTGGGTGCTCGCGGCGTGGGGCGTCGCGGGCATCCTGTCGTTCACCGGCGCGATGAGCTACGCCGAGCTCGGCGGCATGTTCCCGGCCGCCGGTGGCGAGTACATCTACCTGCGCCAGGGCTACGGCCCGTTCATGGGCTACCTGTTCGCGTGGAACCGGTTCTGGATCGCGACGCCCGCGTCGGTCGCCGCCTACGCGGTCGGCAGCGCGACGTTCTTCTCGGTCGCGGTGCCGCTCGACGGGTATGCGGTCGAGCTCGCCGGCGCACGGTTCTCCGGGGTCCAGGTCGTCGGCATCGGGCTGATCGCCGTGTTCACCGCGATCAACTGCCTCAACGTGCGGTCGGGCGGCCGGCTGCAGACCGCGCTGACCGTGATGAAGGCGGTGATGATCCTCGGGCTCGCCGCGGGCGCCCTGCTCACGCCGCACGGCCGCTGGAGCCACCTGGCGGAGGGCCGCTCGTCCCCGAGCTGGTCCGCGTTCGGCCAGATGGTGCTCGCCGCGCTGTGGGCGTACGACGGCTGGAACAACCTGCCGATGGCGGCCGGCGAGATCCGCGACGCCCGCCGCAACCTGCCGCGCGCGACGGTGCTCGGCATGATCGCCGTGCTCGCGACCTACGCCCTGGTCAACGTCGGCTACTTCCACGCGCTGCCGCTGTCCGAGGTCGCGACCTCGAGCTCGGACGCCTACCCCGACGCGCCGGCCGTCGCCGCGCGCGCCGCGTCCGCGTTCCTCGGCGGCACCGCCCAGGCCGTGCTCGCCGTCGCGATGACGATCTCGGCGATCTCGGCGATGAACGGCTCGATCCTGACCGGCGCGCGCGTGCCGTACGCCGTGGCCAGGGACGGCCTCGCCCCGGCGGCGCTCGCCCACCTGTCGGCCGGCGCCGCGGTCCCGACGATCTCGGTGGGGGTCCAGGGCGCGCTGTCGTGCGTGTTCGCGCTGAGCGGCAGCTTCGACGACCTGACCGACGCGGTGGTGTTCGCGTCGTGGCTGTTCTACGCCCTCAACTCCGGCTCGGTGCTGCGGCTGCGCCGCCGCGAGCCCGACCGCGACCGCCCGTTCCGCGTCCCGGGCTTCCCGGTCGTGCCGGTCGTGTTCATCGCGCTCGCCGTGCTGCTGATCGCCAACACGATCTGGACCACGCCGAAGCCGAGCGCGCTCGGCCTGGTGGTGACCGCGGTCGGCGCGCTGGTGTATGTCCTGTTCTACCGCGGCAAGTTCCGGCCGGATGATCCCGCCGCGGCGGCGCCACCCGGCGATCTGCCGGCCGCGCGCGTGGTCTCGGAGTGACGTGCAGTTCAACACCTACCTGTTCGCCTGCTTCTTCGCGGTCGTGCTCGCGGTGCACCACGCGCCGCTGCCCTGGACCGCCCGCAAGCTCGCGCTGCTCGGCTTCAGCTACGCGTTCTACGCCGCCTGGGACCCCGCGTTCGTCGTGCTCCTGTGGGGCTCGACCGTCGTCGACTGGTTCGCCGCGAAGGCGATGATGCGCACCGAGCGGCCCGCCCTGCGCAGGGCGCTGCTCGGCGCGAGCCTGGTGTTCAACCTCGGCCTGCTCGGCTACTTCAAGTACGCCGGCTTCCTGCAGCGCACGCTCGCCGCGGTGCTCGGCGCGCTCGGCGTCCACCTCGCGGTCGCGCCCGTCGACATCGTGCTGCCGATCGGCATCTCGTTCTACACCTTCATGACCCTGTCCTACACGATCGACGTCTACCTCGGGCGCAGCCGCCCGGCGCGATCGTTCCTCGACTACGCGCTCTACGTCACGTTCTTCCCCCACCTGGTGTCGGGCCCGATCGTCCGCGCCACCGAGCTCGTGCCGCAGTTCGAGACCGAGCGCCGCGCCACCGGCCCGCAGCTCGGCTGGGGCCTCGCGCTGCTCGCGGTCGGCCTGTTCCAGAAGGTCGTGCTCGCCGACGGCCTCCTCGCGCCGGTCGTCGACAAGGTGTTCCAGCCCAGGCTCGCCCAGCTCTCGACCGGCGACGCGTGGGCCGGCGCCGTCGCGTTCGCCGGCCAGATCTTCTTCGACTTCGCCGGCTACTCGAGCTGCGCGATCGGCGTCGCCCTGTGCCTGGGCTTCGCGCTACCCGACAACTTCCGCGCTCCCTACGGCGCCGTCGGCATCTCCGACTTCTGGCGGCGCTGGCACATGTCGCTGTCGAGCTGGCTGCGCGACTACCTCTACATCCCGCTCGGCGGCAACCGCCGCGGCGCGCTGCGCACCCAGGTCAACCTCGCCCTCACCATGCTGATCGGTGGCCTGTGGCACGGCGCGTCCTGGACCTTCGTCGCGTGGGGCGGCCTGCACGGCGGCTACCTGATCGCCGAGCGCCTTGTCCGCGCCGCCGCGCCCGCCTCGCCGCTGTGGAGCACCCGCGCCGTCCAGCTCGCGCTCGCCCTCGTCACCTTCGTCCTGGTCTGCTTCGCGTGGGTGTTCTTCCGCGCCGTCAGCTTCGACCAGGCCTTCCGCATCCTCGCCGCCATGCTCGGCCGCGGCCGCGGCGCCGGCCACCCCGCGTGGTGGCTCGCCATCCTCCCCGTCGCCGCCCTCGTCGCCGTCCACTGGCGCATGCGCGCCACCACCCTCGAGGCCGTCGTCGAGCGCTGTCCGTGGCCCGTGCGCTCGGCCGTGCTCGCCGCCGCCGTCATCTCGCTGTTCCTGTTCTCCGGAATCGACCGTGCCTTCATCTACTTCCAGTTCTGACCCTTCCCGTCCGGACCCCACCCGGCACGACGTGCCGCGCCGCCCGGTCCCAGCCGGCCCGTGGGGCGCCACGTGGCTCGCCGCCGCCGCCATCGCCCTCGCCGCCGTCGCCGCCATCGAGCTCGCCATGCGCGCTCGGGGCTACCGCCCGTCGGTCAAGGACGACGAGTACGCCTGGGCCTGGCAGCGCGCCCGCGTCAGCGACGCCTCGCCGCGCACCGTCGCCGTCCTCGGCACCTCGCGCATCCACCTCGCGTTCTCCCCCTCCGCCTTCGCCGACGCCCTCCCGGACTGGACCGCCGTCCAGCTCGCGATCGACGGCACCCAGCCCGCCGGCGCCCTCGTCGACCTCGCCGCCGACCCCGACTTCCGCGGCGTCGCCCTCGTCGACACCCTCGAGTCCGGCATCGTCGCCGAGAACCGCAACAGCCAGCGCGCGTACATCGCCGCCTACCACCGCCGCTGGCGCGCCCCCGGCGCCATGGCCGAGCGCTGGCTCGCCACCCCCGTGCAGAGCCACCTCGCCATCCTGTCCGACACCCTCCTTCACATCCTCGCAACCGGCGCCGCCCCTCCCTACGTCACCACCTTCCCCGATCGCACCCAGTTCGCCGACTACGCTCTCACCGACATCGCCGAGCGCCGCAAGAAGCTCCTCGACCGCCTGGCCCCGACCCCGCCGACCCCCCAGCAGGCCGACGCCTGGCTCGCCAGCGTCCTCGAGATGGAGCCCTCCATCGCCGCGATCCAGGCCCGCGGCGGCCAGGTCGTCTACCTGCGCATGCCGACCTGCGACGAGCGCTGGGCCACCGATCAGATCACCGAGCCGCGCCCGCTGTACTGGAACCGGCTCGCCAAAAAGACCCGCGCGATCGCCATCCACTTCGCCGACTTCCCCTCGCTGCGCGACTTCCAGTGCCCCGACACCTCGCACATCGCGTCCAGGGACGGCCCGCGGTTCACCCGCGCCGTCATCGACATCCTCGCCGATCGCGGCGTGTTCCCGCGGCCCGGCGCCACCGCATCGCGGTCACCCCGGTGAAGCCGCCGGGGATCGCCTGGAGCGGACGAGAGCGGCAGCGCTCGCGCGAACACGATGATCGGTGCCGCGATGGGGTTCTACTTCGGGCGTTTCACGAAGTAGCACCGTCTCGGACGGCTACGTCGAGCTCGGGACCGGCGGCCACCAGTCGCGGACGTTGAGCGGGACGGCGTCGAACGGCGCGATCTGCGCTCCGGTGTCTTCCCTGTACGTGCCGATGACGCGCCAATCGGATGACTCCAGCCGGTACGCGGTCAACACGCGAGCATCGACATCGACCAGCCACATAAAGGGGACGCCGACCTTGGCGTAGTAGGGCATCTTCACGGACTGATCGTGGCGGCGCGTGGTCGGCGAGAGGATCTCGCAGACCCAATCGGGCACCAGGCCGATCGGCTCGTCGCCCGGCATTTCAGGCATCCGCTCGCGACGCCAGCCAGCCACGTCGGGCGAGATCTCCTTCGTGTCGTTCGGAAGCTCGATCCCGGGCTCGACCACGATCCACCAACCGCCCGGGCCGTTGATGCCGTTGTCGAACGGGTCGCCGACCCTGCCCCCGATCAGACGGGTTGTGCGTTGGTGCCGCATGCGCGGCTTGGTCATCGTGTAGAGCACGCCCTCGATGATCTCGCCGACGATGCCCGGGGGCAGGGCATCGAGGTCGGCGAGCGTCGGAGCTCTCGGGCTTGGCTTGGTCGTGCTCATGTCTCACCTGGAAGGTTAGCACCGTGGCCGACCCGGCCGCGGCGGTGGTTCGTTGCGGTTAGTTCGCGTTGGCACACAGTCGTCACACCAACCGGATCCGCCGTCCAACCGGGCGTGATCATGCGGCGATCCGATGCTCCATGCGGACTGAAAATCCGCGTGTCGTTGGTTCAATTCCGACCCTGGGCACCCGCTTCGCTGGCTTTCTCGTCGGAGAAACCGCGGTTTCAGCCGAGACGGGCTTCGCGGCGCTCGCGCCAGGAGCGCCATCCGCGCCACGATTTCCCGGGACGTTTGTCCCATATTTGTCCCACGGCCCGGTGGCCTCCTGTTCGACGCCGAGCGGCTTGCTGGGCATCGCGAGTTTCGCGACCCACGCCTTCTGCGTCTCGTCCGCCACGCGCCCGTAGACCAGGTCGACCATGCGCGTGCTGCTGTGCCCGAGCAGGTTCGCGACCACCTTCAGCGGCGCGCCCGCGTTCACGAGCCACGACGCGTACGTCCGGCGCAGGTCGTTCGGCGTGACCTTCTCGATGCCCGCGATCGCGCACGCCCTGGGGAGGTCCCGGCCGACGCTCGGCCAGGTTCCCACCACGCGCCCGACCCGTCGCTCCTCCGGGATCTTGCGCAGCTCGGCGAGCAGCTCACCCGGGATCGGCGTCGCGCGGTCGCTGCCCCTGGTCTTGGTGCCGTGGTTGGCGAGGACCTCGGCGTCGAGGTCGATGTCCGCCCAGTCGAGCGACTCGACCTCGCTGCGTCGCGCGCCGAGGCCGACCGCGATCGCGACCCACAGCCGCCGGTTCACGACGCGAAGCCCCAGCCGAGGCGACGGCTTGACCAGCTTCTGCGCGCGCTTGTTCTTGCCGGCCGGCAGCTCGACCATCTCGAGCGCGTCAAGCAGCTTCGCGTACTCGTCGCGCTTGAGCCATCGTGTGCGGGGCCTGTACTGCGCCTTGAACTCCGGAATCGCGTCGATCGACTGCGCTTTGGTCATCCAGCCGAGCGCGACCGCCTCGCGCAGCGCCGCTCGTAGCGTCGTCAGCTCCTTGCGGATGGACTCGCGCGCCGCGCCCTCGGCAAGGCGTATGTCCAGGTACCGCTTCACCGCCGGCCCGAGCTGCGTCAGCGGGATGCTCGCGTGCGTGCAGCACGACGGATCCATCGGCGAGCAGCTCGCGCAGCTGCGGAGCACGCGGTTCAGGTGGCCCGCCTTCTGGTCGAACATCTTGAGCGTCGTCTGTGGCCACTCCCGGGTCTGGGAGAACTGGAGCAGGTACTCGAGGGCGTCGGCTACCGTGCGGCCGGCCGCGTCCGCGGCGAGACCATTCGGAGCCTGGGCCGCTGCGCGTTCCCGCTCGACGAGGACGGCGATGGCGGCCTGCTTGTCGAGCTGGCCGGTCGAGAACCGCGTGCGCCGTCGGGCGCCCTGGGCGTCGATCTCGTAGAGCCACGCGTACCAGGGGCCGCCGGGCTTGCGGCGGAAGACGCGCTTGGAGTCGTAGCGGTTCTTTGCCATGACGGTTCCTTCGACTCGACGACCTTTCGCTTGACGTACTCGGCGAGATCCTCGACGGTCACCCGCAGCAGACGACCGCCGATCCGGTAAGCGACAAGCTCCGTTCGCATGATACGCCGTGCGGCTGACAACGAGCACGCGAGCGCGTCGGCGACCGCACGAGCATCGAGCATCCGGTGGAGCGATGCTCGTGTGCGGTCATCGTCAGCAGGCATGGGTGCGAGCGGCTCCGGTCAGCCCTGGGGGCCGGTGGGTGCTGGTGCGGAGAGCTGGGTGGAAGCGACCGCCGCGACGGTGGACTCGTGGCTCCACGGCGATGGATGGCCGAGGGTGATCATCGCCGACCTCGCTGCGACACGACCGGGAGCGACGCCGTCGCGACAGGTGGTCTCGGCCACCGGTGGCAAGTCGTCACGCATTCGCCGGGCATTTCCCGCGTGAAGGTCTCGCCGCCAGGCGTCAGCGCCGGTCGGTATCATTGCGTCCCGTGTTGTGCCGACGCTGCTCCCGGGCGGCCTCGTGGATGTAGAACAGCTCGTCGCGCACGGAGATCTGCGCGAGCGCCTCCGCGATCGACCAGCCGTGCAGCGCGGCGATGGCCGTGAGTTCGCCCGGCGAGCGACGCTTCGCGTAGCTCCTCGGGCGGCATATCGAAAGTCGAGTGACCCGACTGTAGATCGGCGACGAACTCCGTGATGGTCGGGGCGACGGCGTCGCAGAACCATGCCAGGGTGTGGAGGCGCTGGGCGCAGGAGTGGATCGCGATCAGGACTTGATCGGCAACGGTTTCTTCGGCGTTGTGGCGGCAGGGGCACTTGCGTTTCATCGTGGTCTCCGAGCAGGTGGTTCAATGGTGTCGTCGGGCGCGATCGGGGTGAACACGGGCGACCATCTGCGTATCAGCGTCTCCCGATGGGAGCGGTGGTAACTGGCGCTCTGGGCAACGAGCGCCGTGGTAGCGGACGCGTCGGCCAGCCCGGTGGCGATCCCTCGACATTGGACGCGCCATCTCGAAGGTTCATGTGGAGAACTACGCCCGGCGAGGTCACATCCCTGCCGAGGTCGCCCGGTCCGTCCGCGGCGAGGTGGCAGCCGAGCAGGGCCCTCCCGAAGCCGCCGGGGGGATGAAGATCGTGATCTCCCGGCATGCGATATGGTCGGGCCCAGAGCCTGCGTGTCCGCGAGGGACGCGTATGAGGCGGATGCGGCATCGTCAGACCTCAGGCCGGCGCGTCAGCTGGTGGTCCGGGGACGCGTCGCCGCGAGCGTCGCGCAGCACATCGGTCTCGCCACGCGCGAAATTCCACTCGTCGGGCCGAAGCTCCCGCTCAAGCTTGGTGCGTAGAGCCGGCGATACCTCGCGCCGACCAAGCACGACGACGCGCAGGTGTGACGGCGTGCAGCCGATCTTCTCCGCGAGGCTACTGAGCGTCGTCCCTCGCAGCGCGAGCACGGCGCGCAGTCGACGGAGCGAGACAAGCGGCGCAGCGGTGTCGGTCATCGACGGGCAGAGTCATGCGATCTGCATCGCCGGTCACTTTATATGTGCTGCAGTGACTACCGTAGATCGTCGGATTCCCTTGGTCCTTCGCCTACCTAGCGTTCGACCGTTTCGTGATTTCGCAACGGGTTGCCGATGCCCCTTGTCGCGGAGCGCATCAGCTCGCCGGTTCAGGTTTTGGACCAAGACCTTCTTCGGCTCGTAGCCGATCGCCACGAGCAGCCGGCGGATCTCGGAGGTAGCCAGGTTGACCTCATCGTGCTTCATCAACTCGACCTCATCCACCGCGACGTGAAGATGTCGAACATCCTCGTCGACCGGGAGCACATGCGGCTCCGGATCGCCGACTTCGGCATCGCGCGCATCCTGGAGAACTACGGTAGAGGGCCGGGCGGCGCGACCCTGCGCCAGTTCTACACGCTCCCGTTCGCCGCGCCCGAGCAGGTGTATGGGCGAGACACGTCGTTTCCCGCGGACCTGCACGCCTTCGGCGTGGTCGTCGCGAGCATGCTCGCGTGGCGGCTGCCGGAGCGAACGTTCTGCGCCGATGACGTGCCGGCGTTCATGGAGGACTTCGCCACGGCGCACGCGGAGGCCGCAGCGAAGAACACGGCGGCTCCGGACAACATCGCCGTCCTGCTCGGGCCCGCCGGACCCGAACCGCGTCCGGCGATCGCGGCGAAGCTCGTCGAGACCGTCCGGCGCCTGCTCGACGCCGATCCCGCGCGGCGGCCCCGGCTGCCCGACGTCGAGCTCAGGCTCCGGGAGGCCCTTGACGCCACGGTCGAGCGGCAGATGGTCCAGGTCTTCGTGACTCCGACCGCGCGAGACAAGGCCCGCGGACTCGGGTTTCAGGGTACGGCGCTGCTCGGTGACCTGAACGAAGGACTGCGCCTCCTGTACGACCCCGAGCACGACGGCAAACCGTGGAGCATCCTGTGCATCGGCCGGCGAGGACAGGCGCGCCTCGCTCCCGCGCAGGACGACCCCAGCAGGCTGAAGCTGGTCGACTTCATCGTCCCCCATCCCACCGAGATCGCCCGGCGGCGAGAGGGCGGGTTCGCCGCGCCGTTTGTCCTGATCGAGGGGGAGGCGTCCGCGCAGGCTCTGATCGATGCGGTCTGGCAGGACCACCAGAGGCGGCTCGTCGTCGATCAGGAGCGCGACAAGCGCGAGTCGCTCCTCGCCGTGGCGCGGTTCGTTCTCGAGAAAGAGCGCGAACGCATCGACCTCATCCGGGTGAAGTACCGGCTTGACGACGAGGAGGAGTCGACCCCGGTACCTTCGCCCCCCTCCGAGCCCTGGAAGCAGAAGCTCGCCGGCCTGCGTCCCATCGGTGCGCGACCCGACGCCGCGCCGGCGAGACCGCAGCCTCCGACGGAGCTGCGCTACGTCGAGGGCCAGGTCATCCGGGTCCGTGTCGTCGCGGTCCTCATGGGCCGCCAGTCGGAGGTCGGCGACAGCGAGATGGTCGACGACACCATTCCGCCCGAGCTGCAGGACGGTCTCGGCTGGGACAGCTCGTTCTCCTACAACGGCAAGGACTTCGCCACGGCGCACGGGTACGACCCCGAAACGCGGACGCTCAGCTTGAAGCTCAAGCGCCGGATGACGTTGCCCGTCGAGGGCGAGATCCTGTGCGAGGACGTACCTACCAAGACCGCCCTGGACCGCCAGGACGCCGCCATCTCGAGCTTCCTGGACGACCTGGCGGTGCACCCTCGACTTGGACCGCTGCTGCTGCACCCGGAGCAGAACACGCTCGACGATCGCCAGCCGGTGGAGCTGATCCAGCCGCTGCAGCCCGCCGACGCGATGGCCGATTTGATCGGGCGTGCGCTGGCCGCGCGTGACTTCTTCCTGATCCAGGGGCCGCCGGGGACCGGCAAGACGACGCTGATCACCGAGCTCGTCGCGCAGATCCTGCAAAGGGAGCCGAGCGCGCGCGTGCTGGTCACCTCGCAAGCGAACGAGGCGGTGGACAACGCGATGGACGCCCTTCGAGAGCTCGATCGTGCGCGCGCCACCCACTGGCGTGGCGTCCGGGACCGCCGCGGCGCCGACGGGCGCAACACCGGGTTCGACAACGCCTTCGCAGGCTGGGCGGAGGACACCCAGGCCAGGTCGCTCGAGGCCGAACGGAGCCTGGACCCGTCGCTTCCGGTGAGCCGCGCCGAGGCCGTTTGCGCAGCGCTGGCGAACTGGCGCGAGAAGCTGCCCTTCATTCCGGATGCGAAACTCGACTTCGCCGGGTCCGTGCAGCTGTGGGGCATGACGCTCCTGCGAATTCCAGCGCTTCGCAAGCTGCTCCGGGAAGTGCGCTTCGACTACGTGATCGTGGACGAGGCGGCCCGTGCCACTCCCGCCGAGCTGATGGTCGCCCTCGTCGTCGGCAAGAGGTTCGTCCTCGTCGGTGACCACAGGCAGCTGCCCCCGTTCATGGACACCGAGACGGAAGAGGACCTCCGCAGGGCGGATCTCGACCTCGAACGGGCCAGGCGGTCGCTGTTCGAGGACCTGTTCGACAAGATCTCCGCGTCCAACAAGGACACGCTGCGCGTCCAGTACCGCATGCACCGGTCGATCGGGGAGCTCGTGGGCGCGCTCTACTACCCGACCATCGGCCTCGTCACCAGGGTCCCGGACTCCCAGCGCACCCTCGCCCTCGAGCAGTTCGGCGGCGACTGCCGAGTCGTATGGCTGGACGTGGTGGACGGCCGCGAGCGCCAGATCCCGCCCAGCAAGAGCTGGTTCAACCACGAAGAAGTCGCCGCGATCGATGGGTTGCTGGAGGCCTTCGAGCGGGAGCTGCGCGGCAACGGCGCGAGCTACACCGTCGGGGTGATCGCCGCCTACGGGGACCAGCGTGATCGGCTGGTGGCGAGGGTGCGCCCGAGGTCGGGCCGGTGGAAGGCGCTTCGCGAGGTGCGCATCGCGACCGTCGATGCGTTCCAGGGCAAGCAGGACGACATCGTCGTCTACTCGATGGTGCGCACGAACACGAGCGAGCTGCGGTTCGTCTCGGACAAGCGCCGGCTGAACGTGGCGTTCTCCCGCGCGAAGCGGCTGCTGGTGATCGTCGGGCACCGCGAGACGGCCAGGCAGAGCGCGCAGCTCGTTCAGGTCGTGGACCGCATCCCGCCCGGCAACGTTCTCACCGTGAGGGGTGGGCGATGAGCCTCGACCGCCAGCAGCAGCTGCTCGCCGAAGGGTACGAGCGCGTGAAGGTACAGACCGTCGCGCTACCCCACGCCGTCTGGAAGATCGATCTCGACCTGGAGTTCGATCGACCGCTCACCCTCGCCGAGGAAACGGTGCTGCGCCTCGTGGACGCGGGCGTCTCCGACCCGGCGGAGATGGGGCGTCTGATGGGGCTGGAGCCAGGGGTGGTGGTGCCTGACACGGTGGTGAGCCTCCTCACCCGCGGACTTCTCGGCCAGGTGGATACCCTGGTGATCATGCCGCTCGGACGGCAAGCCTTGGCGGATCAGCGAACGCGGGCGCGGCGTACCTACGACGAGGTCGAGGTACGCCACGATCCATACGACGACGCCTTCCTGTGGAGCTTCGACGTCCCGGAGATCAAGGACAGGGGAGAGATCAAGCAGAGCGGGTATCCGGTTCTCCCGCCCCCGCGCGAGCTCACCCCGCTCGACGTCGAGACCAGACACGCGGAGATCCAGTCGATGATCGAGCGGTTCGGGTTGCCGTTCGACTCGCCGGACGACCGCAAGAAGTCCGGACAGCGGGACATCGTCCGCCTGACTGCGAAGCACAGCTATCCAGCGTGGCGGACGGCGGATGTCGAGGCGTGGTACAACGCTGAGCGCGACGACTGGCAGTGGCGGCTGCTGTACCGCGGAGGCGAGGAGCCGGCGATCTCCGAGGCTCTCCGCCGCATGCAGGCAGAGGGTGTCGACGTGATTCCGCTCGAGGATCGTGGGCGCGACGTCCCTGTTTCCGAAGTCGGCGAACGCGTACAACGCGTGGTCGAGTCGGTGCGTGCCGCGCCCCGATCCACGATCATCCAGACGGAGCAGCACAGGACGGTGCTGCGCGACGCGGTGCTCGAGGCCCGCCAGGAGCTGATCGTGGTCTCGCCGTGGCTCACGACGGCCGCCATCGACGGCGAGCTGGTCGGATGGTTCGAGCAAGCGCTGGCGCGGTCGCGCGACCTGCGCATCGTCATTGGGTACGGCATCGAGCCGGACACCGGCAAGAGCGATCGCAAGGCGCGGGATCAGCGGGACGCCTTGACGCGCCTGCATCGGATCGGCGAGCGGAACCGGGGCCGGCTGCGCCCGATCGAGATCGGCTACACGCACGAGAAGGTGGTGATCTGCGATCGGCGCTACGCCATCATCACCAGCTTCAACTGGCTCTCGTATAATCCGCGGCCCGGGAAGGGCGTCCGACGCGAGATAGGGACCCGGGTGGCAGAGCGCGCCGCAGTTGAAGAGCTGCGGGCGTCTCTCAGGGACGCGCTCCAGCTGCCACCGTAGGTATGGCTGGACAAGGACGAGCGTCTACACCGCGTTTGCCGTTCGGCTGCGCGATCGCGGCGTCAACGAGACGTTCCCAATCCCGGTGCGCTGCCTGGGCGGCAGCTGCCGGGCGACTCGTACAAGAGGAGGTCAGCTACTCTGGATAGAAGGTCTCCAGCACGCGCTCGATGCCGCCCTCGAGCGCGCGAGCTTGCTTGCCATCGAGGGCTCGGAGACGAGCTCGTAGCGCACCGAGCGCAGCATGCAGATCGCGATCTTCATCGCCCATCCGCGCGATGTTGGGTTCCACGACGAGCTCGAGGTATTCTCGGAGCGGCTCGTGAAGGCGGGGATCGTCTGTGCCCGGCGCGGTCTCGCCCGGTTCCGATACCAGGTGCGCGATCGGCGAACCGAGGACCCAGCCGCGGTAGCGCCCGTGATGAAACAGCAGGTCGGTGTCACGGCCAATTGCGAGCCGTAACGAGTCGCGATCAGCGTGCGGCAGCGCCGCGCTCGCCACGACGAGCGCGGCCGCATCCTCGGCGAGATGTCGCAGGTCCAGCGGATCGACGTGGAAGCCGTTCTCGCGATGGTCGAGCACCGGGATCCCGGTCCGTCGGGGTAGGGCGAGCCATGATCGTGCGATCGCCGGTTCGAGCGCCCCGGCCTCCGGCGTCTTGAGCACGAAGCTCCTCAGCTTGCCGGTGCGCTTGTCGAACCGGAGCTCGTCGCTCCAGTCGTACGAGCTGCCGATCGTGGCTTCGAGGTGCCGGCCGTACGCTGGCGAGGATCGCGCAGGGCCTGCATTCAGCGTCTGGAGCGACCACGTCGGAATATCGTCGAGGCTCGCACCGAGCTCGACGTGAGCCGCCGCCTCGCCATCGGGATTCGACGTCGGGAACGTGACGGCCATCGAGATGGGATGCTCGGTCGCTGTCATGGCGCTATTTGTACTGCTTTTGGAATCGGTGGCCGCCCCTGCGGCACCGGGATCGTACCATTCTTGATCATCGCATCGGTGACTGGTGCGCCAGCGTCGCCAGCAGCACCGCCGAGCGCCGCAGCACCGCTGTCTCCCTTGATGCCGCTCGGACCGTACCCTGTGATCACGCTCCCCTGACCGCTGCCCGGGCCTTCGACGACGACGATGTCGTTCCCCTTGCGGAAGATCAGGCGGCCCGCTTTCCCATCCGATTGATAGATCGCGTCTGCGTCCTTGAGGATCTGCAACACGGTCGCATCGTCGAAGTGTGCATGGTAGTTGCTGGACTTGAGCAGCTTGCTGTTGCGAGCGCGCTGGATGACATCCTTGACGACCTTGGTGAGCCGCTTGTCGAGCCCCTCCGGGATCTTCGGCCCACTCTCGTCCAGCGTACCACCACTCCCTTCCTCCTTGTCGGCCTGCATCATCGCGTTGCCGGCGGTGCCGAGCGACCCGGTGCCGGGGCCGATCAGCACGCCGGTCGCGGTTCCCGCGCCGCCGAGCTGGCCGCCGCCCGCGACGGCCAGCGCCGGCAGACCGCCGGTCGGCATCGAGCTGGCGATCTTGAGCGCGTTGCCGTAGTTGGCCTTCGCCCCGAGCGCCGACAGCGCCGCGATGGCGATGCTGACCAGCATCTTGAGGAA
>JBGQCL010000082.1:0-30449 GCA_041495365.1 Kofleriaceae bacterium
AGACTTGGAGCGGGGCATGGCCGCTCAACACGACGCGATCGATCCGGATTCCCTCGTTTTCGCCTTTCTCGATTCCGGAGCAAGATCGATCGCTTACAAACGAGGGGATCCCTCAGGTGCAGGGGGTGTTGCGGGCTGCGTTCGCTCTTGGCTCGGATACGGACACCATCGCGGCCATGACCGGAGGGCTCGTCGGAGCGCTTGGGGGCTCGGACTGGCTTCCGCCCGAGTGGGATGCAGTGCAGGACAGCCAGTACCTTCGGCAGATCGCGAACAAGGTAGCGGCCCGAGCGACGCCGGAAAGAGCGACGTCCGAGCATACTCCGGTCACGCCGAAGGCGCTCGACACCATCATGGACAGCCTCGTCGGAGGACATCAAGGCGATCTCGATTTCGGCGGTGCGCGCAAGGTGCGAGTCGTGGACATCTATCGGCTCACGCCGTCGACGCCGTCGATCAGCGTGGCTGGGTGGCAGCTCGTGACATCGGACGGACAGACGCTGTACGTCACGAGGATCGGCAAGAATTCGAAGGAGGAGATGGCGCAGCCGGCCATGCAGCGCCGACCATCAGAACTGCCCGCGAACCAGCTGCCGGCGCGCATCGAGGAGAAGCTAGAAGTGCGTGCCGGCGGCGTGAAGCTGACGGTCTCAAACCTCGCGGCATCGACCGCGTTCTACGAGGGGCTCGGGCTCGCGGCGATCAAGAAGACCAAGCGGTTCGTGTACTTCGGGGCGGTCTCGCTTGTGGAAGCGCAGACGGCCATCGAGCTCTCTCGTGGAGCGGTCACCGACGACAAGGCGAATCGACGCAACCGGGTCGAGTTGCACGTCAGTGACATCGTGGTCGCCCACCGTCGGCTCGCAGAAGAAGGGCGCAGCCCTCAGCCGATCATCGAGTCCTCGTGGGGGGAGCCCTCGTTCCACTGCCTGGACCCTGACGGAAACCTTGTCGAGATCATCGAGAGGCGCCCCTCAAAGGAGTTTGCTTGGCGGCGCTGAGGACCAACTTCTTTCTCGTGGATGTCGACGACCGCGAATGGTCAACACCGCGGCCGAGTTCGCCGACGTCGTGCGGCAGGTCGCCGATCGCTACCGCGGCCGGCGTCTGTGCACCGGGCGGCGGCTAGCCTCGCACGCGTCGGGGCACGGCGTCGCCATGGTCGACGTCACGCACTGCGCGCATGTCAAAGCCGCGCATGAATGATCCCAGTAGACGCTCACGTTTCGCGGACGCGTCTCGCTGCCACCAGCGGCCAGGTGTTGGTGGCCTCTCGCTACTATCCTTCGCGGGATTCGTCTTTGCCGGGGCGATTCAATAACTTGCTGAGAAGCTCCAAAACATCGTAGTCCGTTCCGCTACGGTCTGCTTCATCGAATGCAGCGCGAATTGCAGCGATGAGTCTTTCGAGATCTTCAAGCTTGCGATCGATCGCGAACGTTCCGACCTGGACGCCGAAGCGTGAGGCGAGTTGACCGCCGACATTGCCATCGAGTGCGACAAACGCCTCAAGTAGTTGTTCACGTTCAGCCGGTAGTGCCAACAGGATCCGTTCGATCAACGCCGCCAGTCTCGGCGCAAGGCGTCTACGGCCATCTTCGGATCCATATGACAGCAACCAGATGAACGGACGTATCTGGTGTCCATAGTGTTCAATCAAGGTTTCCGTGTTGGCAACAATCGAATCGATATTCAACCGATCGATAATGTCTCTCAGAAAGGCTTCGCCAAACTCGCCGAACGCAAGAGCGATCTCGAGGAGCGTCCGCCAATCGCGAGGAGTTCCCAACCGCAGGTCGCTGGCCAATCTCGCCGAGTCAAAGGATCCAAGGAGACGTTCTAATTCCCCTGGAAAATAGGATAGGAAATTACCAATCCCCGGCGAGTAATGGATGTCCTTGAGTGATGCATTGGCCGCGACCGTCGACGCGCACTCAACAACGTCTCGCAGAAGGCTGCGGGTCACGGCTGCGCCCAAATGCTTGAGAAGCCCAAATGCTTGAGAAGATCGACGGTCTTGAAAACTGTCTCGACGTTACCCGATCGTGTCGTCTTCGCGTCGATCTCGCGACGACGTCGCGTAGCTCGCCCAGCTGCGTCGCCCCCCGGCTCCCGTGATCCAAGGGCATCACCGAGGTAACTCGCGTCGGCCGAGCCACCGGCTCAGCGACACCGGCGCCATCCCCAGCCGTTCCGCCGCGTGAGACAGATTGCGCGACGTGTAGAGCGCGACCAGCCGCAGCGTGGCCGCCTCGATCTCGGCGAGCGAGCCCGCGGCGTGGTCCCGCACCCACGCGTGATCGTCGGCGGTGAAGCTCGCCGCCGGCGCGGCCAGCTCGGCGATCGCGTCGGCGGCATACTCCGCGATGATGCGGTCCAGCTCGTGCGCCCGGCTCGCCAGCGGTGGCACCACGACGGGGGCCGGCAGGATGAACGGTGGATGCGGATCGGCGAGCTGGCCGGTGCAGAGGACGCACAGCACGTCATCCGCGCCGCGGACCCTGGCCACGAGCGCGGGGAAGTCGTCCGGCAGCCGGCGCATGCGCATGCACAGCGAGCCGCCGATTGCCGCGTCGAATGCAGCCACGCCGCTGGCGCGGCTCGCTGGCGATCGCACGGACGCCGTGCTCGTGCGGCGCCGAGGGTCGCAGACAATGAACGGCTTGTCCGGCCCCAGCGTCCGGCGATGCAGCGCCCGCGCGATCGGTACCATGTCGCCCTCGCCGCACAGCACGAGCGTCGCGCGGTGGTCCATGGCGAGCGCGAGCGAGCGCAGCGCGAGCTCCACCGCGCGCTCGTCGGACCATCCCAGCATCCGCGCGACGAACGCTCGCAGCTCGTCGCCGGCCTGCATGGTCAGGCTCCCCGCCGGCGCTTGGCGAGAGCCTCGAGCTCCTCGGTCGTGTAGATCGCGGCCCGCACCGCCAGCTTGCCCGCCTCGACGAGGTGCTCGACGTCGCTCTGGCGGCGCTGCTCCTCCTCGTCGTCGCCGCTCGGCGCCTGCTCCATCTGGTACTCCGCGCTGCTGATGAAGGCGTGGGCCTTGCAGAGGTTGTCCTTCAAGACACAGAACAGGCCGTCGATGTCGTTGCAGGGCGCCGCCGGGGCGGCGAGCTGCCGGCGGCGCTTCACGGTGCACCTCCCGCAATCGACGTGAGCATCGGCGCGCCGTCGCGCCCCTTGCGATCGTCGGGCGCAGCAGCATCAGGCTCGGCGAGCGCGCTGGGGGCGCCGAGGAGCTCGGTCAGCTCGTGGGCGATCGCGTCGACGCGGTCGCTGATCTGGCCGATGAGCTCGCGGTGAGCGTCGTCGTCGAGGTGGCCGACGAGATGGGCCGCGAAAGCGGCGTGGTCGAGGAGTTTCTCGAGGGTGGTGCGGTCAACGGTGATGCGCATCCTCCGAGCGTCGTATTTCGATGCTCAAAATGATACAAAAATGCTAAGAAATGCTCAGACATCACGGGTTTTGCTTCAGAACCCCGGACGCGCGACGATGCGTCCGTGCCCAGAGGCCGACCAGCGCGCGACCCCAATGCCCCGGCGCAGCGGGTGGTAGGGATACGGCTCAGCGAGCCTGAGCGAGCGAAACTGAAGGTAGCCGCGGGGTTCGAGCCGCTGGCCAGCTGGATCCGCCGCGTTGCTCTCGAGGCTGCGGATCGCGTGATCGCCAAGAAGTCGCGACGTTAGGGGCGGCGAGGTGCGCCTGCCGACGGCCCCAGTGCGAGCCCACCCCGGCGAATTGGGCAACAACTGGGCAACAGTCGCGGGTCTCGTCGAAAAACTTGTGGCGGAGGGCAGATTTGAACTGCCGACCAAGGGCTTATGAGACCCCTGCTCTACCCCTGAGCTACCCCGCCAAGCGGCGAAAACCTAAAGGCAAGGCGGCCTTCAGGCAAGCGGTTCGCGGCGGTTCTCGACGCCGCCCGGTCGATCTGCGGAGGCCGCAGTCCATGGGCGACGGCGCGCAGCGGATCACGACGCGATCTCGGCGGCGCCGGACGCCCGGGCAGTGCGCGGGGCGCACCGCGCGTGAGCCGTCCAAGTAGCTGGTCTCACTGGGCGATCCATCGCGGATTCCGGCTTGACTCGCGCTGGGCCCACCGCTATGTGGAGCCCAGAGGATCCTGGTGGTCGGTGCCGTCATAGGGAGCTATCAGCTCGTCCGGAAGCTGGGGGAAGGCGGGATGGGAGCGGTGTACCTGGGCCAGCACCAGCTGCTCGGCTGCTGCGGCCACCGGGATCGATCCGCTGGCCGACGACGCCGCGGCGGCGGTGGCGCGGCCGTGGCAGGTCTCGGGGACAGAGTGGACCCCGACGGCCGACGAGGCCGCGGCGATCATGAGGCACATCGGCGAGGCGGTCGGGGTCGAGACCGAGCTGGTCCACGGCGGTGCGGCGCCGAGCCTGGAGGTCGCCGCGTTCGAGGTCGACGGCGGCGTGCTCCACGCCGGCGAGCTGGCCACGCTGGTGGTGCGGATCGCGAACCGCGGGCCGGGCACCGCCTACCGCGTGGTCGCGACGACGCGATCGAGCATCGAGGCGCTGCATGGCCGGCGGCTGTCGTTCGGCGCGATCAAGCCCGGCGCGGACAAGCTCCGCAAGCTGCAGGTGACGCTGCCGGCGTCGGAGACCGCGCGCGACACGATGCTGGTGCTGGCGCTGTCGGAGGGCAACGGGGCCGCGCCGCGCAACGCGAGCCGGCGGATCCCGATCGAGCCGTCCACCGCGGCGCCGGTGCTCGCGATGCGCTGTGCGATCGTCGGGCACGAGGCGGCGCGTCCGGACCTCGACGCCGGTCAGAACCTGATGCTGCGCTGCGTGGTCGACAACACCGGGAACGCGGACGCCAGGCAGGTCAACCTCGACGCGGCGATCGGCGACGGGGCGCAGGGCCACTCGGCGCCGCAGCCGGTCCCGGCGAAGGGGCGCGCGACGATCGACGTCGCGATCAGCGTTCCCCGCAGCCTGCCGATCAACGCGCCGGTCGAGATCGCGATCACCGCGCGTGACCGTGCGTCGGCGCGCTCGACCCGGACGGCGGTGACCGGGGTCGTGCGCAAGCCGAGGCAGTGCGATCCGGGCCAGCTGACGCGCGCGCAGTACCAGGCCAAGATCGCCGAGCTGCGGGCCGCGGTCACGGCCGGAGACATCACGCAGACGCAGTTCGATCGCTACGACGCCGAGCTGGTCGCGTGCTTGAAGTGACGCGGCGTCCGGCTGTGCCGGCGCGCGCGGTGGCAGATCGGCGGACGGGCGGCTGGTGAGCCGGCCGCGGATCCGATAACCTCAGCTATCGTCTAGAGAAATCAAGAACATCGCTGGCCGTTGACCAGGGGCTAGGGTATCGTCGGCGTCGCACTCGGGGATCGTCTAATGGTAGGACAGCAGCCTTTGGAGCTGCTCATCAAGGTTCGAATCCTTGTCCCCGAACCAGCCGATCCGTTTGCGGATGGATGCACGCCATGAAGCTCGACAAGAGTACATCTCTGTTCTTCGCAACGAAGATCGACAGCAAGCTCCGTGAGGGGCTCGCGCTGTCGAAGCCAGGGGACAAGAAATACTTCGATGGGAGCTCCGAGGAGTTCCTTCGCGTGATGGAGATCGGGGACGAGAAGGACAAGGAGCGCTGGATCGGCAAGATCATCAAGCCCGGCCCCGCGGTGACCGAGGTCGACGACATCCAGCGCAACGTGCTCTCGATCCTGCGGCGGATCGCTCCGAACGCGCGGATCCCGGCATCGGCGGTGAAGATCTTCGTGCTGCAGGGTACGCATGCATCACCGGCCGTGATCGATGACGAGCCCGAGGGCGACGAGGTCGAAGCGTCGGGTGGGCCGTACATCACGTACTGAGCGTACCGAGCGAGCCGGTCCGCGATGCCGCGCGGGTCACTCCAGGGCGAGCAGCGGATCACCGGCGTTGACGTCGGCGCCGTCGGCGACGAGCACGCGGCGGACGCGCGCGGTGTCGGGCAGGCCGGGGCCGCCGTAGGTCACGCGGTGGAAGGTCTTCATGACCTCGAGCAGGCAGACCGTGGTGCCGGCGGTGAGCTGGGTGCCCTCGGTGACGAACGGCGGCTTGTCGGGGGCGGATCGGCCGTAGAACCGGCCGCTGGTCGGGGCATGGAACACCAGGCCCAGGGCGGCGTCGGTGGCGGCCGCCGCGGCGGAAGCCGCCGCGGTGGAGGCGCCGGCCGCGCGCTGCAGCGACGGGTCGAGCTCGACCAGGACGTCGCCGTAGCCGACCGGGTGCATCGCGGGCGGCAGCCGCAGCGCGATGCCGGCGGCGGTCTCGCTGCGCGGCACGACCAGGATGCTGGCGCGGCCGAGCACGACGAGCTCGCCGAGGTCCGAGCCGGGCGAGACGAGGTCGCCCTGGGCGACCCACGGGACGAACATGCCGGGGCCCGGAGCGCGCAGCGCGATCGTGCCGCGCGTCGGGCCGACCAGCACGGCGAGCTCGGGGGCGTGGAGCCGGCCGGAGCGCCTCATCTCGTACCTCCGGTCAGCACACGGAGGTCGTGCAGCGACCAGATCCGCGGGTTCTTGATCCGGCGGTAGCCGGTGCCCTGGTACGCCATCTCGACCAGCGCGGCGAGGTAGCCGCGCAGCTCGCCGAGCTCGATGATCTCGTCGGTGTCGAGCTGGCGCGCCGCGACGAACGGATCCATGTCGCCCTCGATCCGCGCCTCGGTCTCGCGCATGCCGGCCTCGATCCGGGCGCGCTCGGCCGGGTCGGTGGCCATGATCTGGAAATCGTCGTCGAGCCTGGTGTTGAACGCGGCGATCGCGAGCGTCCGGCCCTCCATCACCGACAGCCGCGACAGGCAGGTCGACAGCTGGACCACCGGGTCGTAGGGCAGGCCGGCCATCGCGTAGTAGCCGGCGCCGGACGCCTTGCGCAGCAGCACGGTGAACATCGGCGTGGTGTTGGTCGAGTTGGTGTAGATCAGCGAGCTGCCGTAGGCGAGCAGGCCGTGGGCCTCGGCCTGGTGGCCGATGTCGAACCCGCTGATGTCCTGCAGCCAGATCAGCGGCAGGCCGTCGTCGTTGCACGCGCGCGAGAACGCGCTGATCTTGGCGATCCCGGCGCGGTACAGGATGCCGCCCGGGCGCTGGCGCGACGGATCGTCGGGATCGCCGACCAGGCCCTGGCGGTTGATCACGAAGCCGGCGTACAGCCCGGCGACCCGGCCGACGCCGCAGATCATCTCCTCGCCGACCTCGGGCATGACCTCCCAGAACAGCGACTGGTCGACCAGCCGCGCCAGCACCTGGCTGGCGTCGTACGCCTCGCGGTGGTCGACCGGCAGCAGGCCGGCGAGCTCGCCGGCGGGGAACCGCGGATCGAGCACCGCGAGCTCGCCGCGGTAGAAGTCGGCGCCGCTCGACGGCAACCGCGCGACGTCGCGCCGGATGCAGGCGAGCAGGGTCTCGTCGTCCGGGACCCGGACGTCGGCGCAGCCCGACGCGTGGACGTGGACCTCGGGGCCGCCGATGTCGAGCGACGTGATCTTCTGGCTCTTGGCGCCCTTGATCAGCGCGGCGCCGGCGATCACCATGTACGCCTGCTCGGTCATGTAGACCCGGTCGGAGATGATCGGCATGTAGCCGCCGCCCGCGATGCAGTCGCCGAACACGCCGGCGATCTGCGGCACGCCGTGGGCCGACAGCAGGCTGTTCATCTTGAAGATGTGGCCGGCGCCGCGCGCGCCCGGAAAGCTCTTGCTCTGCTCGGGCAGGAACAGGCCGCTGCAGTCGACCAGGTAGATCGTCGGCAGCCGCATCCGGAGCGCCATGGTCTGGGCGCGCTGGATCTTCTCGGGCGTCCGCGGCCACCACGCGCCCGATGCCACCGTGTTGTCGTTGGCGATCACCATGCACCACCGCCCGGCGACGCGCGCGAACGCGGTCACGATGCCGGCACCGGGCGATCGCTGATCGCCGGGGAACACCTCGCCGTGGTTGACGAACGTGCCGATCTCGTAGCTGCGGGTGTCCGGATCGGCGAGCCGGGTCAGCCGCTCGCGCGCGGTCAGCTTGCCCTTCTTGTGGACCCGGTCTACGTAGGTCGGTCCCCAGCCGGCCTCGACCTCGCGCCGCCGGTCGCGCAGCCGCGCCTCCAGCGCGCCGAGCGCCGTCCGCTGCTCGCCGGCGGTGCGGTCGTCGACGAGCCTGGTCAGCGGGTCACCGATCGGTACCAGCGGGACAAACGCCATCGCCGGGACGCTAGCAGAACCCCGCGGCGGGGGTAGGCGCGAGGCGGCGGATCCGTCGGCGCGGCGGGACGCCGACCGTGCGGTCGGGCTCGGGAGGCGCGGCCTCGTGAACGGCGATCGAGGCGGAGATCGCGGCGCGGTCTCGTCTACCTCCGGGTGTGGCGCTCGCCCCAGGCGCGCAGCGCCTTCAGCACGGGCCCGAGCTCGCGGCCCTTGTCGGTCAGCACGTACTCGGCGCGCGGCGGGTGCTCGGCGTACATGCGCCACGCGATGCCGGCCGCGATCGCGCATGCGACGAGCCAGATCGACGCGCCCCCCATCCACGCGAAGTGCTCGGCGATCGGGGTGCCGGCGTGCATGGCGAGCGGCGAGAGCGCGAGCAGCACGATGAGCATCAGGATCCCCAGGAACAGCGCGCGGACGCCCAGCGGAGCGTCGCCGCGGCCCCGGAGGAGCAAGCAGAGCGCCAGGCCCTCGGCGGCCATGATCGACAGCCAGGTCTCGATCGCCTCGGTCGGATACGGCCACGGGCCCTCCCAGTGCCGGCCGCGGTAGCCGCTCGGGTGCGCGCCGTGGCGGAGCGTCTGGATCACGACGAGGGCCATCAACAGCACGAGGCCGCCCACCACGAGCCACCAGCCCGCGGGGCGCGGCCTTGCGGGCGGATCGACCGGCATCGGGGCGCGCACGCGGAGCACGGGATCGATCATGTCCAGGAAACGCCGCACCGGGAAGGCGCCTTGCCAGCATCTTGTACTCTTTTGTCGCCGGGCGTCGACAGTTGCCGCACCGCCGGCCGCGCCGGCCATGGTCCCATGGCGGCACCTGCTCATGTAGGCTGGTCGAGGATGGAGGTTTCGATGCGAGCTCGATGGATCGCGTTGCTGGTGTGTCTCGCCGGGTGTCCCAAGCCGAACCCACCGCCGGGGCCCGGTGGTGGGCCGCCGAACGTTCCGCCCCAGCTGGCGGTGCCCGCCGGCAACCAGGTGACGTTCGCGGCCCCCGCCAAGGGCGTGCAGATCTACGCGTGCGCGCCCGACGCGAGCGGCGCGCCGGCCTGGACGCTCCACGCGCCGCGCGCCGAGTTGCTCGACGACACGGGCAACCAGGTCGGCGTCCACTTCGGCGGCGTCGACAAGGGTCTGCCGGCGGGGCCGTACTGGCAGGCCAACGACGGCAGCCGGGTCCACGGCGCGAACCCGGTCAGCGTGGCGAACCCGGGCTCGATCGCGCTGCTCCGGCTCGAGGCGGCCGACACGTCGGGCGCCGGCATCTTCTCCAAGGTGACGTTCATCCAGCGGCTCGACACGACCGGCGGTGTCTCGCCGGCCGGCGCGTGCCGGGCGTGCGACACCCAGGAGGTCGCCTACACCGCGAAGTATTACTTCTACGCCAAGTCGTAGCGGTCAGCGCGCACCGACGAGCGGATCCCGCGCACGCACCCGCGGACGCGCCGGCGCGCTGCAGCGCTTGCCCGGAATTGCCACCGCCGCCGGGCCAGGGGGGGGGCGCGGGCGCTCAGGCCGGCGGCCAGCCCGGGATCGAGCGGGTGTCGTAGCGGCCGTCGCGGAACGCCGGGCTGCGCAGGATCGCCAGGTGCATCGGGATCGTGGTCGCCACGCCGGCGACCTCGAACGCCGACAGCGCGGCGATCATCCGGTCGATCGCGGCGCCGCGGTCGGCGGCCGAGACGATCAGCTTGGCGAGCAGCGAGTCGTAGAACGGCGGGACGACGTAGCCGGCGGTGACGTGGGTGTCGACGCGGATGCCATCGCCGGCGGGGGGCTGCCACGCGGTGATCGTGCCGGGCGCCGGCGCAAAGCCGCGCGACGGGTCCTCGGCGTTGATCCGGCACTCGATCGCGTGGCCGGTCAGCGCGAGATCGGCCTGGCGCCAGGCCAGCGGGCGGCCGGCGGCGACCTCGATCTGGGCGACCACGAGGTCGACGCCGCTGCGGACCTCGCTGACGGTGTGCTCGACCTGCAGCCGGCAGTTCATCTCCATGAACCGCAGCACGCCGCCGTCGAGCAGCAGCTCCATGGTGCCGGCGCCGACGTAGCCGACCGCGGCGGCGGCGCGCGCGGCGGCGGCGCAGGTGGCGGCGCGCAGGTCGGCGCTGATCGCCGGCGACGGGCTCTCCTCGATCAGCTTCTGGTGGTTGCGCTGGACGGTGCAGTCGCGCTCGCCGAGGTGGACGGCTCGCCCGTGGCGGTCGGCGAAGATCTGGATCTCGACGTGGCGGCCGCCCTCGATCAGCTTCTCGAGGTAGATCCGGTCGCCGCCGAACGCGGCGCGGGCCTCGGCCTGGGCCTCGGCGTAGGCGGTGTCGACCTCGGCCGCGCTGCGCGCGATCCGCATGCCGCGCCCGCCGCCGCCGTTCTCGGCCTTGAACAGCACGGGGAAGCCGACGCGCGCGGCGACCTCGCGCGCGTGGTCGATCGACGCCAGCACGCCGTCGCTGCCGGGGATGACGTCGAGCCCGGCGGCGCGCATCGCCGCCTTGGCGCGGGTCTTCGAGCCCATCAGCGCGGTGACCTGCGGCGGCGGACCGATGAACGTCACGCCGTGCTGGGCGCACAGCGTCGCGAGCAGCGGGTTCTCCGACAGGAAGCCCCAGCCCGGATGCAGCGCGCTGCACCGCGCCTGGACCGCGGCCTGGACGACGCGCTCGACGTCGAGGTAGCTGTGGGCGGCGCGGCCGGGGCCGAGCACGACGACCTCGCGGCCGCGCAGGTACGGCGCGTCGCGGTCGGCCTCGCTGGCGGCGAACACCGGGGCGATGCCGAGCCGGTCGCAGGCGCGCGCGACGCGCACGGCGACCTCGCCGCGGTTGGCGATCAGGATGCGATGGAACAGCGGCGGCGCCACGCACCGACGCTAGCATCGATGCGGCCGCGCGCCGCCGCGCCGGGCGCTACTTCTTGAGGCCGAGCAGGCAGGCGTCGGCGGTCGACACCTCGAGCTTGCCGGGCGCCTCCATGTCGACCGAGGTGACCGTGCCGTTGTCGATCGTGAACACGCCGCGGTTGGCGCGCACGCCGAGGCCGCGCGCGGTGAGATCGAACTCGATGCCGAGCGCCTTGGTGAACGCCCCGCTGCCGTCGGCGAGCATGACGATCTTGCCGAGCGCGTCCTGCTGCTCGGCCCACGCCTTCATCACGAACACGTCGTTGACCGACATGCACGCGACCAGGTCGATGCCCGCGGCCTTGAGCTCGGGCAGCTTCTGCACGAAGCCCGGCAGGTGCTGCTGCGAGCACGTCGGGGTGAACGCGCCCGGCAGCGTGAACATCACGGCCTTCTTGCCGGCGAACAGCTGCGCGGTGTCGATGTCGGACATGCCGTCCGCGGTGACCTGCTTGATGGTGACAGACGGGATCTTCTGGCCCTTGGTGATCATGGCGATCCCTTACCACAGAGCGTCTCCGCCGGTCGGCAGACATGCGCCAGCGGATCGTCATCTTTCCGGAGTACGGTGAGCGCCAGGGCGACGCCCCACCGGCGCATCAGCTCGCCGGCGACGGGGCCAGCCGGGTCGGCCGGGTCGGCCGGCGTGCCTCGGTGTCGGTGAGCGGCCGGGCCGGTCGGGCCGGTCGGGGAAGACGCAGGCCGCACAGCAGCTTGACCGCCAGCGACGCGGCGGCGGCGCCGAACACCGACGGCACGAACGCGACCGAGCCCTCGATGCGGTTGCGGTGCTCGCAGTCGTTGACGCCGTTGTCGCCGCCCGGGCACACGCAGCGAAACCCGCCGTCGTCGTAGGCCAGCGCGCGCGGCGCGATCGGCGGCTCCTCGGAGAACACCGCCCACACCCCGACCGGGCGGGTGCAGTCGATCCCGTGCTTGCGGCGCAGGTTCCGGCGCAGGTCGCGGGCGAACGGATCGATCCGGGTCTCCGACAGGTCCGCGATCCGGACCGCCGTCGGATCGAGCCGGGCCGCCGCGCCCATCGCCGACACGCAGCGCAGCCGGTCGCGCAGGCAGGTCGCGATCAGGTGCAGCTTGGCCGCCATGTGGTCGATCGCGTCGATCACCACGTCGGGCTCGGGGACCAGCAGGCGCGCCGAGGTCGCGGCGGTGTAGAACTCGGCGCGGGCCTCGATCGCGGCGTCGGGGTTGACCAGGCGCAGCCGCTCGGCCATGACCTGCGCCTTGGGCTTGCCCAGCGTGCCCTTCATCGCGTGGAGCTGGCGGTTGACGTTGGTCACGCAGATCCGGTCGTAGTCGACCAGGATCACGCGGCCGACCCCGCTGCGGACCAGCGCCTCGGCTGCCGACGCGCCGACCCCGCCGACCCCGAACACGGTGATCGTCGCGCTCGCCAGCCGCGCGACGCCGTCGTCCCCGAGGAGCCGGGCGGTGCGGTCGAACCTGCGGTGCGTCACCTCGGGATTGTTGCCGATGCCGCGGCCGTGTCAACCGCCCTGGCGCCGCGCCGGCGCGGCCGGTCGTGGCCCTCGCGCATCGCGAGCTTGGTGCCGACCCGGATGATCGCCTCGATCGCCGGCAACAGCTCGCGGCCGAGCTCGGTGAGCTCGTACTCGACCGACGGCGGCGACGTCGCCATCACCCGGCGGGTCACCACGCCCTTGCTCTCGAGCTCGCGCAGCCGCGCGCTCAGCACGCGCGCCGAGATCGGCGGGATATCGACCCGCAGCTCGCCGAACCGGCGCGGCTGGGCGCTGAGGTACCAGATCACGTTCGGGGCCCACGCGCCGCTGAGCAGCGCCATGCAGGTCGTGACCGGGCACGCCGGGAGTGGCGAGCTCACCTTGTTGCGTCGGACCGGCAGTGCCATCGGTTACTCCGAGGTTACCACAATCTTCAGTAACCGACGGTTAGCACATATCCAGGCGATACACCTCGCGCTAGGTTGTGCGCACGACGGCCCGGTGCTGCCGCGGCCGCCTCCGTCCAACGATTCGCAGAAACCAAGAGAGCATCCTCATGAAACTCTACTTCTCCCCCGGAGCCTGTTCGCTGTCGCCTCACATCGTCGCACAGGAGGCGGGGATCCCGGTCACGCTGGTCAAGGTCGACACCCAGAGCAAGAAGCTCGCCGACGGCGGCGACTACTGGGCGGTCAACCCCAAGGGCTACGTGCCCGCGCTGCAGCTCGACAGCGGCGAGCTGCTCACCGAGGGCCCCGCGATCGTCCAGTACCTCGCGGACCAGAAGCCCGCGGCCAAGCTGGTGCCCGCCGCCGGCACGCTCGAGCGCTACCGCGTCCAGGAGATGCTCGGCTACATCAACTCCGAGATCCACAAGACGTACAGCCCGCTGTTCCGGCCGACCACGCACGCCGAGACCCGCAAGGAGCGCGAGGAGTACCTGCGCAAGCGCTACGGCCTGGTCGAGAACCAGCTCGCCAAGGGCCCCTACCTGTTCGGCGACCAGTTCACCGTCGCCGACGCCTACCTGTTCGTGGTCACCAACTGGTCCAACTTCCTCAAGCTCGACCTGTCCGAGTTCCCCAACCTGCTCGCGTTCCAGGCCCGCGTCGCGGCGCGCCCGGCGGTGCAGGCCGCGATGAGGGCGGAAGGCCTGCTGCCCGCGGCGGCGACCACGTAGCCGGCGCATGCTAAGCTCCCTCTCGTGATGGTGATCGCTGCAGCACCCGTCCCCGAAACGCGGCCCGCGTCGGTCGAGCAGCGGATGCTGATCCAGGGCGTGAGCTGGAGGGACTACGTCATCCTGCGCGAGGCGCTCGATACGCCCGGGCTGCGGATGACCTACTGCGAAGGGATGCTGGAGCTCATGACCTTGTCGTTTCGCCACGAGGCGGACAAGAAGTCGATCGCTCGCCTGGTCGAGCACTACGGGTTCATCCGCCGGCTGCGGCTCAACGGCTACGGCTCGACCACGTTCCGCCGCGAGGCCGCCCAGCGCGGGGCCGAGCCCGACGAGTGCTACTGCGTCGGGCGCGTGATGACGGAGACCGAGCTCCCCGACATCGTGCTCGAGGTCATCCACACCAACCCGCTGCTCGACAAGCTGCACGTCTACGTCGGGCTCGGCGTTCCCGAGGTCTGGCTGTTCCGGCACGGTGAATTCGAGCTCTACCGCCTGGCGGGCGATCACTACGATCGCATCGAGCGCAGCGGTCTTCTGCCCGAGCTCGATCTCGCGCTGATCGCACGGCTCGCCGCCTACCCCGACCAGCAGGACGCGCTCGACGAGCTGCGCCACCACCTGTCGATTGGGGTTTGAGCTCCGCAGTTCACGCCGATGGCTGGTTTGCGATCCTGCCAGCTCTCGGATCGACCTCGACGGTATCGTTGAGCGCACCGCTCGCGAGCGGAGAGGTCTCGACGGTATCGGTTGCGATTCCGCCGATCCAGTGAACGCGATCACGGCGAGCGCGCAGGGGGCCCGCGGCGCCGCCAGCGACGAGGTGCCGATCTCGCGCCTCGGTGCGACGTCGCGGGCCGCACGCGCGGCGCGGCGAGCGGATCTCTGCGCGTCGCTGCGCCGCGGCGAACCGCTCGACGCGGAACCGGAGGGCGAGAGCGCGCTCGGTGTCGGCCGATGTCATCCGGCCCTGGTGGACCCGCTCTCTCGCGGTAGGTAGCTTGCCGTCGAGGCAACGCGTGACCCCAGCGACCCGCGTCGACCAAACTTTCCGCGCGCGCGCAGGACGCGCCGGTCACCTGGCCTACGGCGCGGCCGTCGCCGGGCTGGGCGTGCCGTGCCTGATCGCCGGTGATCTCGCCTACGTGTTCCAGCCCGTCCCCCGGTGGATGCCGTTGCGCGCAGGGCTCGCGTACGTGTCCGGAGCCGTGATGCTCGCCGGCGGCCTCGCGCTGCTCGCCCGGAGGACGACGCGGATCGCGGCCCTGGTGCTCACGGTCCACTTCGCCGTCTGGCTGTTCCTGTTGAACCTGCCGGCGACCCTCGCGAGGCCCATGCTGGCGGGCAACTGGGAGGGCTGCGGCTTGAACCTGACGGTCGTCGCCGGGGGCTGGATCCTCCTCGCGCGATCGAGTCGATCGCCGGCGGGCCGCACCGCTCGCCTGCTCGGAGACAGCGGGGTGAGGCTCGCGCGGCGGTTCTACGCCGCCGGTCTTCCGCTCGTCGGCATCGCCCACTTCGTGAACGCCCACGAGGCGGTCGCCTACGTGCCGGCGTGGTTCCCGCTACGGATCGGCTGGGTGTACCTGACCGGCGCGGGGCACATCGCGGCGGGACTGGCCATCTTGTTCGGTGTCATCCCGGGGCTCGCGGCGGTGCTCGAGGCCGCTCAGATCACGGCGTTCGTGCTCATCGCGCACATCCCGGCGGTCTACGACGCGCCGGGAGACCGGGTGCAGTGGGCGATGCTGGTCTACGCCGTGGCGATCGCCGCCTCGGCGTGGCTCGCCACGGCGACCTTCGGCGACGGTCAATCGGGCGGTCCGCCGGACCACGCGCGCGACGAGACCGCGATGGCGACGAGCTGCGCGGCGACCGCGAAGGCGACGGTGCCGGGCCAGCCCGCCCGCGCCCACAGCACGCCCGGTAGCACGCCGGCGACGCTGCCGCCGATGTAGTAGCAGGTGACGTACACGCCGGACGCCAGCGAGTGCAGCGGCGCGGGCGCGGCGACCCGCAGGTGGCTGGTGGCCGCGACCTGCGCGACGAACGCGGCCGAGGCGGCGATCGCGAGGCCGGCGAGCACCGCGACGATCGAGGGGACCAGCGTGAGCGCGGCACCGGCCGCACCGGCGGTGAACGCGGACGCGATCGCGCGACGCGCTCCGACCGAATCGACCCAGCGGCCGGCGATCGGTGTCACGACGACGCCGACGAGGTAGACCGTGAACAGCGCGCCGATCGCGCCGGGGCCGAGCCGGAACGGCGGCGCCGCGAGGTAGAACCCGGCGTAGGTGAACAGCGCGACCAGCGAGAACAGCGTGCAGAACCCGACCGCGAAGCTCGCGAGCAAGGCCGGCGAGGCCAGCGCGCGCAGCCGCGAGCGCGCGGCCGGCGGACGGCGCCGCGGCGTGGACCGGCGCGACGCGGGCAGCACGCGCCAGACGACCAGCGCGCCGGCCAGGCGGATCGCGCCGAGCACGAGGAACGCCAGCCGCCAGCCGCTGGCCTCGGTGACCGCGCCGGCGATCACCCGCCCGGAGAACCCGCCGAGCACGTTGCCGGTGACCATCGCCCCGAGCGCACCGCCGAGCGCGCGCGGGCTCACCTCCTCGGTGAGGTAGGACAGGCACACCACGTACGCGCCGGGGATCACCGCACCCTCGGCGAACCGCCAGGCGATCAGGGCCTCGAGCCCCGGCGCGGTCGCCGCCAGGGCGGTGACCGCCGCGAGCACGAACAGCGACGCGACGATCAGCGGCCGGCGGCCGGTGCGATCGGCGATCGAACCGACGAGCGGCGCGACCAGCGCCACGGCGGCGGTCGGCGCGCTCACCGTCAGCGCCACCGCGGTCTTCGACGCGGCGAACGCGTGCTCGAAGTGACCGAGCAGCGGCTGGGGCGCGTACAGCCCGAGGAACGTGGAGAACCCGGCGACCACCACCGCCAGGCCGCGGACGCGCGACGGCGCCTGGGGGCCCTCGAGGTTGCCGTCGACCGCGGCGGTCATGTCACGACCAGCGTGGGGCGGCCGGGTCGAGATGTCCATGCCATCGGGATCTTCTCGATGCGGCCGCGCCGGCCCGCCACCGCGCCATGACGCCCCGGGACGTGATCGACCGGGACGCGACAGCTCCGGACCGCCGTACCCTCACCAGGCCGCGAAGATCCGGCGGGCGTTGGCGGTGGTGAGCGCGGCGACATCGGCGGCGGCCTGGCCGCGCGCGGCGGCGAGGCCGGCGATCACGTCGGCGACGAACGCCGGCTCCGAGCGGCCGCCGCGGTGGGCCGCCGGCGCCTGGTCGGGTGCGTCGGTCTCGGCGAGCAGCAGCGCGTCGGGCACGGCGCGGGCGGCGGCGATCGGCCGGCGCGCGCCGGGGTAGGTCACCGGCCCGGCGAACGAGAACGCGAGGCCGAGGTCGCGGTAGACCGGGACGAGATCGGCGCCGCCCGAGTAGCTGTGCAGGACGCCGGTCGCCGGGCCCTCGTCGCGCAGGATCCGCGGCGCGGCGTCGTGGGCGCGCAGGACGTGGATCACGAGCGGCTTGCCGGTGGCGCGCGCGGCGCGGACGTGAGCGCGGAAGATCTGCTCCTGGAGCTCGTGGGCCGCGGTGCCGCCGTCGAGGCCGCACTCGCCGATCGCGCAGGCGTCGCGCGCGGCGTCGGCGAGCCGGGCGGTGAGATCGCCGGCGAGCTCGTCGGGATCGAGCGCCGGGACGATCTGCGGGTGGATGCCGAGCGCGCACCGCACGCCGGCGGCGGCGTGGCGCTGCGCGATGTCGCGGACCCGGCCCCAGGTGCGCGGCCGGATCGCCGGCAGCACGATGCCGGCGACGCCAGCGGCGGTCGCGCGTGCGATCACGGCGTCGCGGTCCGCGTCGAACGCGGCGACGTCGAGGTGGCAGTGCGTGTCGATCACAGGGGGCTGCGCGCGGCCATCAGCTGGTCGGCTTCGGTATCCGGATCGGGGTCCGACTGCCATCGACCGGCGAGCTCGCGCCAGGCCGCGAGCTGGGCCTCCACGTCCTGAGCCGGGCCGCCCCCTTCCTTGCGAGCGCGGATCGCCAGGTCGAGTAGATGGACGACCTCCTGGGACAAGCTTCGGTGGTCGTGCTCCGCCGCTGCTCGCAGCGACCGGATCAGCTCCAGTGGTACGTTCCTCAGGGTCAGCGAGGCCATGGCGAGGGCTCCATCAGGCTGATCCTGGGGTCGGACGGCGCACCGGTCAATCTGCCGATCGGCCGATCGTGGCGTAGCATCGTGGCGTGACGTTCCTGCGACGCGGGGTGGACTGGATCAAGACGCGCAACGCCGCGGCCGCGCACTGGCTGCGGGCCGCGCGCGACGCGCTGCTCGGCGAGATGCCGGTGCTGGCGGGCGGCACGGCGCTGTTCGCGATCCTGGCGACGGTGCCGACGCTGGCCGCGGTGGTCGGCGTGTATGGCCTGGTCGCCGATCCGCACGCGATCCACGGCCACCTGCGCGGCCTCAACGCGGTGCTGCCGCCGGAGGTCGTGGCGTTCGTCGGCGAACAGCTGGAGCGGCAGGCGACGCGGTCGAGCGGCGAGCTCGGGTTCGCGGTGGTGACCAGCATCGTCGTGGCGGTGTACTCGGCGCGGGGCGCGGCGCGCGCGCTGATCGCGGTGCTCAACCGCGCCTACCGGGTCCGGGACCGCCGCCACGTCGTGCACAAGATCCTGCTGTCGGTGGCGATGGCGGCGATGACGCTGGTCGGCCTGATGCTGATGTTCGGCGTCGTGGTCGCGCTGCCCGGGATCATCGCGCTGCTCCACCTCCAGGGCTACGGGCTGGTGCGGTGGCTGCGCTGGCCGAGCCTGATGGCGATCCTGTACGGGGCGCTGCTGCTGCTTTATCGCTATGGACCGTCGCCGCGGCCGATGACCGAGCGCCACCTGTGGCCGGGCGCGCTGACCGCGACGCTGCTGCTCGTGCTGGTGTCGTGGGGGCTGTCGCAGTGGGTCGAGCGAGTCAGCCACTACGAGCTGTTCTACGGGGCGTTCGGCAGCATCGTCGTCGTGCTGCTGTGGTTCTACCTGTCGACCCTCGCGCTGGTGCTCGGCGGCTTCCTCAACGCGGAGCTCGAGCGCCGGGCCGGCGCGCCGGCACCCCATCGCTCGATGTACTGAATACAAAAAAAACCAGCCCGGGAACCATTTCCCGGGCTGGCCAGCCATCCTCGACGGGTGGACTCACCATTCCACCGCGCCGAACCGTCGGGAGCGAGCTACCGGCGCTCGCCGAAGAACGTTGCCGGGGTCAGCGGCGCCGGGGTCGTGCCGTAGGCCAGGGTGCCGGCCCACGTGCCGGTCTGGATCTGGTCGACCTGGCGGTCGTTGTTGCGGTCGACCCCGCGCGCGCTGCCGTTGATCGAGAACTTGAGCGCGCTGCTGTCGATCGCGGTGATCTTCGAGTACACGAGGTTGGCGCCGATCCCGAGCCCGTCGGAGCAGGCGGCGGCCAGCGAGCCGGCCGCCGAGCTGAAGTGGATGAAGTCGGCGATCGCCTGGCCGACCGCCTTGCAGTCGATCTGGTGGACGAGCAGCGAGTTGAGGTCGTGCGCCGACGGGTCGATCAGCGGGATGATCGCGGCGTCGAGTCCGAGCTTCAGCAGCTTGCCGTAGCTGAGCGGGACGTCGTGCGCGGCGATCGTCAGCTGGCCGGTCGCGTCCATCGTGACCGCGACGTTGCCGACCACGACGTCGGGCAGGTGGTAGTTGGCGAACAGCAGGTCGCCCTTCTGGTTGCCGAGCTCGTAGTGCAGGCCGGTCACGGTGTGGGTCGCGAGGTAGCTGCCGGTCACCTGCGACCGGGTGAGCGTGAGGGTCTCGTCGAGGCCGACGTGCCTGGCGAGGTCGCCGAAGTCCTGGCCGACCTGGATCATGGTCGTGACGAAGTCGGGCGTGAGCTGCTTCAGCTCGTCGTTGAGCGCGCCGACGCCGATCGCCTCGGCGCCCTCGAGCAGGGTCTTGGCCGTGCCGCTCGGCAGCCCGGCGAGGATCTGATCGATGATCCACCGCGACGGGTCGTCGACGTCGTCGGTCGCCGCGATGATGGTGTTGACCACGGCGCCCGCGGTGCCGGGCATGTTGGTCGCGAGGTCGAAGGTGCTGTGCACGGTGTACGTGCCGGTGGCATCGAGCGGCTGGGTCGGCGGCTGGTCGTCGCCGCCGCCGGGGCCGTCGTCGCCTCCCATCCCGGAGGAGCCGGGGCCGCAGGCGGCGGTGGTACCGAGTGCGAGTGCAGCGACGAGGGCGAGGCGAGTCGTGGTGATCATGGTGGTCTCCCGGCGAGGATTGCTGCCGAGCGCGTTGTGCAGCGCATGTGCCACGGCTCCTCCACGGCGCGACCGCTGTGGCATCGCGCAGTTGTCGTGCGACCCGGCTGATCGACTTGCCAGCTACTGGCGATTCAGGTGTCGGTCGGCCCGACCACTCGGGTTGCCGATCGCGCCGCGGCGGCGGGCCACCGCGATCTCCGACGACGCCGGCGAGACTCGGCGTCCGGTGGGCGGCGTGCAACGCATGTGAGCCGCCCCAACATTCGTACAGCGCGCCGGCGGCGGCGCGGGCCCTGCGCCGCGCGCGGGGGGCTCACCAGCCGCAGGTCTGGCCCTTGTTCTGCTCGGTCAGCCAGCCCTGGAGCGGCGCGAAGTACTCGAGGACCGGCGAGGCGTCCATCTCGCGGGTGCCGGTGAGCTCGAACAGGGCGTCCTGCCACGGCTTGCTCGCGCCGAGCGCGAGCATCTTCATGTAGGCCGCGCCCGCGTCCTTGTTGCCGTAGATCGAGCACTCGTAGAGCGGGCCGCTGTAGCCGGCCTTGGCGCACAGCGCCTTGTGGAACTGGAACTGCAGCACCGCGGCGAGGAAGTACCGCATGTAGGGCACGTTGGCCGCGACGTGGTACTTGGCGCCGGGGTCGAAGTCGGTCGCCGCGCGCTCGATCGGCGGCGCGACGCCCTGGTACCGCTTCTTCAGGTCCCACCAGTGCTGGTTGTACTGCTCCGGCTTGACCTCGCCGGAGAACACGTCCCATCGCCACTTGTCGACCAGCAGGCCGAACGGCAGGAAGGCGATCTTGGCCAGCGCGACCTGCATCTGCTGGTTGATCGTCGCCTTGTCGCTCTTGACCACCGTGGCGAGCAGGCCCTTCTCCTTGAGGTAGCCCGGCGTCATCGACAGCTGGATCGCGTCACCGATCGCCTCGTGGAAGCCGTCGTTGGCCCCGGCCTGATAGAGGATCGGGAGCTTGTAGTAGTAGTGGAAGTAGTAGTCGTGGCCGAGCTCGTGGTGGATCGTCCACAGATCCTCCTGGTTCAGGTTGATACACATCTTGATCCGGAGGTCGTTGCTGTACTGGACGTCCCACGCGCTGGCGTGACACACGACGTTCTTGTCGGCCGGCTTGGTGAGCTGCGAGCGGTCCCAGAACGTCGCCGGCAGCGGGTCCATGCCGAGCGAGGTGTAGAACGCCTCGCCGATCTGCACCATCTTCTTCGCGTCGTAGTGCCTGGCGAGCTCGGGCGTGACGTCGATCGGCGCGACGCCCTTGTACGGCTCGAGCTCGGGGTAGAGGTAATCCCACGACTGCGCCCACATGTTGCCGAGCAGGTGCGACGGGATCAGCCCGGCCCTGGCGACGACCTTGTCGCCGTACTTCTGGTTGAGCTTGCGGCGGGTGTAGCAGTGCAGCTGGTCGTAGAGCGGCTTGACCTGGTCCCACAGCTTGTCGACCGACTTCGCGAACTCGGCCTCGGGCATGTCGTAGCCCGACCGCCAGATCGACGCGACGTCCTTGAACCCGATCGCGCGCGCGCCGGCGTTGGCGAGATCGACGTACCTGGCGAACAGGTCGCGCTCCTTGTGGCCGACCTCGTCGTGCCAGGTCTTCCAGGTCGCCACCAGCTTGTCGGGGTTGCGCTCCTTCTGGAGCAGCCTGGACCAGTGCTCGATGTCCTGGCAGGTCTCCTTGCTACTCCCGTTCCCGCCCTCGGTCTTGCACACGCCCTTGCCGTACTCCGAGTCCATCTTGGCGGCGAGCTCGGCGAGCTGCTTGGCCTGCTGCGGATCGTCGGGCGACGGCTGGGCCTGGAACTTGAGCAACAGCAGCTGGCGCCGGGTGTCGGGATCGAGCTTGTCGAGCACCGGCTCGAACTTGCGCGCGGTCCTGACCAGCCTGGTGGCCTCGACGCTCAGCGCCTCGCTCGCCCTGGCGGTCGCGGCCTCGTGCGCGGGCGTCAGATCGGTCTCGTTGGCCCACTGCGCCTCCGACGCGGCGACCGTCAGCGTGCGCACCGTCTTGTCGACGTCGGCGACGAACTGCCTGGCCTCGGCGATCAGCGCCGCGTCGCCGCTGGGCGCCGGCTGCTTCTCGACCTTCTCGGGCGGCGGCTCGGGTGCCGGCTCCGGCTTGGGCTTGTTGCCGCACGCCGCGGCGAGGATCGGGAGGACGAGCAGGACGGTCTTGCGCACGGCCGCACTCTACCCTCGGAGCTCGCCGCGAGGACGGCCCGCTGCCGGGTTCGCGGTCGTCAGGGCTGGGCCGGCGCGCCGTCGGCGGCATCGCGCTTGATCGGCCTGGCGTCGGCGCCGGGCGGCGTGATGCCGTGGTCCTCCAGCAGCTTGCGTGCGGCGGCCTGCTGCCCCGGATCGAGGATCGCGAACGCCTTGCGCAACGCATCATCGTCGCCCGACTTGCGGGCCTCGCGCAGCTTGGCGGCGTCGGGCGTGGTCTTGACCTGCGCACCGGGCGCGTTGTTGTGGCGCGGCGCCGGCGCGCCCGGGGCCGCCTCGGGATCCTCGGCGGGCTTCTCGATCAGCCGGATCTGGGTCTCGAGGTCGTCGTCGCGCGCCGACAGGCTGCGATCGATGTCCTGGAGCCTGGCGAGCTGATCCTCGCGGAGGTCGAGCTGGCCGGCGTTGTCGACGAGGTAGCCGACCGGGGTGCCGGACGCCGGCGGGAGCGGCGGCGCCTCCTGGGGGTGCTCCGGCTCGGGATCGTACTGTTTGCGGCACGCGGTCAGGATCAGCACCGCGCAGAGGATGGCTCGCAGCATGGCGCGCCACTCTATCTCACCCCGGCTCCCGCCGGACCGTGCGGGCGTGTGTGCGCGGCACCGCCGAGCGTCCACCGCCGGGTCACCGGGAGGTCGCCTGGCTTCCGTGAGAGGATTTCGCGAGATTTTCGGACAAAGCCGATGAGTTTTCATCGGTTGCTCCGTTAGAATGGAGGGTCGTTCCGTGTGAGGAGCGGCGCGATGCCTCGGCGGATGCGGCGACAGTCACCTCGATGTGGGTGCCACTCGAAGATGTTGTCCCGAGGTGCTGAATCCTGTACCCAGGGTGTTACCCCATGCTGCGCACGCTGGTTCGCTCGCTCTCCCTCGTTGCCATCCTGGCCGGTACCGCGGTGGTGAGCGCCCCCGCCGAGGCTGCGCCCCAAGCGACGTCCACGGCCCAGGCCTCGACGGCGGTCCACAAGCAGGCGCGCAAGGCGAAGAAGGCGGCGCGCAAGACCCACAAGCACGCCAAGCACAGGGCCAAGCTCGCCAAGAAGCACGCGAAGGCGCACCCGGCGCAGTAAGCCCGCGGAATTCGCGCGGACGCTCGGCGGATCGTTCCAGGTCCGCTCGCGCTGGCGATCGGCTCGACGATCAGGGTACAGGAAGCCCACCGTCATGCGATCTGTCACGTGGGTGTGGAGCGTTGCCGCCCTTCTTGGGCTCCTGTTCATCGCCAGCGCCGCACGGGCAGATCCGTTCGCGAAGCCGGCAACGCCGGAGGCGCGGGAGCATCTGACCCGAGGCAATCGACTGTACGGGGTCAGATCCTTCGAGGAGGCCATCGCGGAGTACAAGGCCGGAGCGCTGGTCGAGCCAGCGCCCGTGTTTGACTACAATCTCGGTCAATGCTTCCGTCAGCTCAGGAGATATCGGGAGGCGCTCTGGTACTACGAGCATGTCGAGTAACACCATGGCCAGTTCCTATACTGCTGATCGGCTTGCGGGTGTGAGTGCTTACAGTGGCTCGACGAGTCTGATTGGTACCACTCTCTTTTCAGCTGGAGGTGATGATATCGCGATGTTTCGTGTTGATTTCTAGGGTTATCCCATATGAATAGCGTCCGCTGCCTGCCCAGAGGCAGCAGACCGCAGGGAGCGTCAAAATGCATGCGTGAGCCTCGTGGGGAGCGACATCGGGGAAGCGACGATGACGCCAGCCTGGGCGTCGGCGCTCGCGGTCTCGCGCGGGAACGACCCGCCGAGGAGGCGGCAACTGCCGAGGCCTACTGGCTGCGCCAGGAATTGGAGTCCGCCGCGACGCGTGCCAGGCGCCTGGCGTCCGTCACCCAGCGCGACGAATGGCTCGCCG
Organism: Kofleriaceae bacterium; assembly: GCA_041495365.1. Taxonomy (GTDB): domain Bacteria; phylum Myxococcota_A; class Polyangia; order Haliangiales; family Haliangiaceae; genus JABFXX01. Next base: position 24,177 of record JBGQCL010000082.1, read on the forward strand.
AACGCGACCATCTGAAACAGACGCATGCCGAGCTACGCGAGCGACTCGAGCAGCATGCCGATGGCGTCCGGGTGTCGGAACGGGCGCAACAGCACCACGCTGCCGCTGTCCGTGAGCTCGGCGAAATGGCAGCATCGCTGACGAACGCCAAGGAGCCCCGCGCGAGGCCGTCGGTGCATGGCGAGGAAGCCATCGAACCGCGGATCGTCGATCGGACCATCCCGCCCGATGACGTACTCGCGTGGGTGGCCGAGCTCGGTAACACGCAGCGGCGCTCGCTGGCCGAGCGCGTTCGACGAGTTCAAGGCAGCGCGGATCGTAGCGATGCGTTCAGCGTCGCGCTAGCAAACTACCTCGCTGCCTCGCGCATCACGGCGCAGTTCTTCGGCGTCGCGGAGAGTCCGCGTCGGTTCAACCGTGCCGCGTACGAAAAGGCGCGCCCTCGCGCGAGCGCCGCGAACTCGATGACAGCGAGCGCCGGGAAAGAGCCGAGCCTTGACACTGCCAGGATACGACGCGATGAAGCCCCTGCGTCTCCGGTCGCTGACCGCGATACCGGCGATGAGCTAGCGAATGAGCCTGCGTTCCCGTTCGGTTCGGCGCCGGGTCCGAGGCGGTCGGAGCTGCCGCACCGGGCCGCGATGGAGCAATCGTTCGGCCGACCGCTGGACCACGTCCAAGCGCACACCGGGGTGGGGCACGAACTCGCGCCCTACGGCGCGCAGGCGCTCGCCGCCGGCAACCACGTCGCGTTCGCCGATGCTTCGCCGTCACCGGCGCTCGTCGCCCACGAGATCGCGCACGTCGTGCAGAACGAGCAGGCCGGCGCCGCCGCTACGATGGCCTCGGGCGTCGTGGCGCCGCGCGACAGCCCCGCCGAAGCGGAGGCCGACGCAGTGGCCGGTCTGGTCGCAGCCCATGGCCCCGGTGTTCGCCTGCCGTCGATCACCGCGGCGCCGGCCGCGCACGTCCATCTCGCGCCCAGGCGCCTGGTGCCCGACCCGGATCTGACGCCGCGTCCGACGATCCTGGTTCCCGACGCCAATCACCCGGCGATGCGTGACGGCGATGGCGAGCAGGTCATCCAGACCGGCACCACGACCGCGCCGGACAAGCCCACCGCGCTCCGAGGCAAGTCCTGGAAGTCGCTCGCCGAGGTCGCCGAATCGGTCCACGTCCAGGACGACAGCGGCGATACGCTGCATATCGACATCACCTACCGGCTCGAGAGTCGCCCCGCGGAGATCGGTGAGATTCCCGACATCTGGGTCCACACCGAGCGCAAGGCGCTGCTCACGATTGGCACGGGCGAGCACGCTGGCGCGACGATCGTCGGCCAGGCGCGGATTCACCTCGCGCCGGGCGAGCCCCGGGATCCGAAGGCGGCGATCAGCAAGCCGAGCATCGGGGCCGACCACTGGGCGCAGATTTACCTCGCCGAGGGCGGCCAGTACGTGAACCTGCACGGTCCCGGCGGTTCCGCCTCGCTGCGCGCGGATGCCGCGGGGCACGACGTGCTCGCGTACGACGATCCGCTCCGCACGCTGGTGGGGCTCAAGAACGTCCTGAAGCAGCAGCACGTCGCGGGCCACGGCGGCGAGGTCGCCAGGACGCACGCGCAGGCGCAGCGGCTGCTGGCCAACGCCAGGTGCGGTCGCACCATCCTGGAGCGCGAGATCGCCTCGATCAAGAGCCACCACGATCCGCACCCCGGCAGGGTCGCGCCGGTTCGCTTCCTCGTCGGCGACATCACCCTGTGGCTCGCTGCGAACCAGCAAGCCGGCCGCGATGACACCGAGGACGCGCGCCAGCTGCACCACGCGCACGTCGAGCTCGAGCACCTCATCGCAGACACCGAGACCGCGCATGCGCCCAGGCGCAACCAGCTCGACGACGCGCTCCACGCGCCGGTCCGGTTCGCCGAGCGAACGGCCGGAGGGGTGAATGAGGTCGGTGCGATGGCGGTCGATGCCGTCGTACTGGGTGTGGATGCGATCGGCGAAGCGACCGGTCTGGGGACGTTCGACTACCACCCGATCAGCAAGTACGGCAAGTCGATCGAGGCCACGGGCAGCGACATCACGACGGCCCTGGTCACCATGGTCAACGGCTTCGCCGACGAATGGTCGGATGCGCTCGAGCGCGCGAGTGACGGCGACTACCGGGGTGTGACGGACGTCAGCATCGACACGCTGCTGCTGATCGACGGCGCGCGGACCGGCGGCGTGATCGCGCTCGACAAGGCCGAGGCAGTGGCCGCGAAGCTCGGTAACGTTGCGAAGTCCGCGCGCGGGGTCATGCAGTCCGCCCATGCGAGCGCTGGGGCGGTGTCGGTCGAGGTGCGCAACCTCGCGGCGGCGATGGCCGACGGTGCCGATGCATTCCTCGCCCGGCTCCGTGCCAGCGGCATGCAGATGGCGACGGCCGGGGGCGGCGGTGGACCCGGCCCGACGCTCGGCGGGCTGAGTGCCGAGACGCTCGCCGAGGCTGCGCAGGCGGCCAAGGAAGCGTTCAAGGACAAGCGACTGGCTCAGCAGGGACCCGAGCAAGGCGAAACTTCGGCTGGGCATGCCGAGGCGGCCAACCGTCCCAACGCGACCGCGCAGGCTGGCGCTGCAGCGACCGAGCAAGCCGACGCGGCGAAGGCAGAGGACGAAGCCGTACGATCCTCCAACAGCGCAGCGGGTAACGCGCAAACCAACGCCACCAAGAAATACATGTTTGAGTTGTCTGACAGGCCCGCCGTAGAGAGGAAGATACGAGAAGCAGCACTGGGAGCTGCCGAGAAGGCGTACAGAGACGCTGTTGTTGCTGGTGAAAGACCTGCGCAGGCCAACACCGCCGCCAACAGAGCGGCAAAGGGCGTCGCTGAGAATCTCGCGGAGACTGAGGCGACGCGAGCTGCGATGGAAGCTGCGGATCGCTTGATTGACAGTGATAGTGTATTTAACATGTCAGAGATTGAACCTGAGATTGCCACTCAGCTCTCGGACTTCAATGCTGGGAAGACCGGCGGCGTAGCGAGGCGGCTGGCGAAGGAGCTGGATGGCATGACCCAAAGCGAGTTCCTCGGAAAGATGGACGCGGAGCCATGCACATCGAAGACCGTGAACATCGCCGGTCCCCCGCCACAGCCCATGCATGTCTACGAGTATCCCGACGGAACTGTCCTGCGCTACAAGCCACTGGGAGATACGAAGCGACCCGGACCGACATACAGTATCGAGATGAAGAAGGACCCTTCTATGCCTGATCTGGGTAGAGACGATGCAGCATTCAAGGTGGCCGCTACTGGCAAGGCAGTCCCTAGAGGGCCAGATGAGGTCAGGAATCCTTATCCAGAGGGAAGCCTGCAAGCGCGCAAATTCCGAGACGCTGTGATGAATGCAGGCCACAAGACGCTAAAGTGAGGGCAGCCATGGTGCACAGTGTCTTCCTCTATCCTGCCAATGGTAGTCTCGATGTCAGTTCTATCGAGCGCTTCTTGGCGCAGCAACCGGACGTCGTGCTTGATCCCCTCGGGACGGGAACATACATCGTGTGTGGTCAATCCCAAGCCAAGGAGTGGGTTTCCAAGGAGCGGTGCGCGAACCCCTCGGAATTCCCGTATGCTGTTCTCGTCACAGTGAAGCCTGAATGCGTGAACGTTTTTCAGGAATACGGGGACAAGGCGGAGCTGCGTAGCGCACGTAATATCGTGAGATGGATCCTCGAGCACGAACAGTGTCGAGTCCAAGATGAATATTATGAGGACTGGACTGAGCGTGTCGCACAGCACGGCGTAGGTGTATTGTATCCGGAGAAGCTTGCTTGAGATCTAGACCCTTCGGACAGGATGGCCCTCCAAAGGCCCCCGCGGAGTGAAGATCCATCCAGAAGACAGCGTTCAAGGAATCGTATTCGCGCGTGAACGTGAAGTGATGAACGCGGGACACAGGGAGCTGGAATAATGGTTCACAGTGTCTTTCTGTACCCGGTCGACGGTAGTCTCGATGTTGCGGCGATCGAGCACTTTCTGGCTCGGCAGGAGGACGTTCTGCTCGATCCGCTCGGCACGGGAACTTACCTTGTGTGCGGCACATCGGACGCCAAGGAAGCTTTCCAAGAGGAGAGGCTGGCCAATTCGGAAGAGTTTCCATATGTGTCCTCGTCACTGTCAGGTCTGATCACGTAAACCTATTTCAGGAGTACGGAAATAAGAGTGGATTGCGCAGCGCTCGCAACATCGTGCGTTGGATCCTCGAGCATGCTCGCTGCCGCGTTGGAGACGGGTATGGCAACGACTGGACCGAACGCGTTGCACAGCACGGCGTCGGAATCCTGTATCTCGAGCACCTTGTATGATGACGTAGAAGGTGCTCGCAAGCCGGCGCCGACGAAACGGGGCAGTAGCGGGCTCGGCAGGTCGGCGCTACGGGCAGGTGTTGCAGCCGGCCGCCGTCGAGGTGCAGAACACCGGTGGCATGGCGCTCGTGCAGCCCGGCTTGCAGGTCACCGTCCCGGCGAGACATGCCACGCCGACCTTGCAGATCACGTCGCACGCGCACGCCGAGCCGCAGCTGACCTCGCCGTCGCACGCCGCGTTGCCGGTGCAGTTCACCTTGCATGCGCCGGTGCCGCAGGTGACCTGGTTGCCGCACGAATTGGCGCCGCCGCAGGTGACGTTGCACGCGCCGCGGCCGCACGCGACGGTCTTGCAGGTCGCACGGGCGCTGCACGCGATCGTGCATGACGTGGCGCTGCCGCAGCTGACGCCGCTGTTGCACTGGCTGGCGACCGAGCACAGGACGTTGCAGTTCCAGCCGGCCGGGCAGGTGATCGCCTGGTTGCAGGCGTCGTTGTCGATCGCGCAGTCGATCGTGCAGGTCTTCTGGGCGGTGTTGCACGACGTGCACTGCGACGGGCACACCGCCGCGTCGCCGAGCGGCGGCGGGACCACGCCGGAGTCGGCCGCGACCACGCAGAACCCATCGACGCAGGTCCGGCCGTCCGCGCAGCGCTGCTCGGAGTTGCAGGCGAAGTCGCCGCTGCGGTGGCTGACCGAGCAGCCGGCGGCGAGCGCGAGCGCCACGGTGGTGCAGAGCGCGAGCTTCACGGCATCCCTCCGATCGTGAGCACCAGGCCGGCGCCGTGATCGATCACGGTGGGCACGAGGCGCGCGGTCCGGGCGCCGGCCGCGCGGCGGTCCCGGATGTAGAGGTAGGTCGCGATGCCGCCGAGCACGACGCCGGTGGCGACCAGCACGTTGCCGGCGGCGGCGTAGACATCGCCCCGGGACTCGAGGTCCCTCAGGTTGGCGAGGTCCGGGCGGGTGCGGGTCGGCGCCTGGTTGATCTCGTCCTGGGTGCTGCTCGCGGCGCCCCACAGGACCACGCCGAGCGCCAGCATGCTGCCGCCGCCGATCATGCCCGCGAGCTCGAGGCGGCGATCGCGCGCGGCCGGCTGATCGGCCGGCGCGGCGAAGCCGGTGGGCGCGGTCTCGGGCACCGCCGGCGGGACGGGCGCGACCGCGGTCGGTGCGCGGATCACCGGCGCCGGCTCGGCGGGCGGGGCCGGCGCGATCGCCGGGGCAGCGGGTGGGGCCGGGGCCGGCGCGCCACGGGCCGGTCCGCGCGACGCGTCGCGCGGCTCGCTGAACAGCGGCGCGATGGCGTCGAGCTTGTCGGGTGGGGCGCCGGTCGCGAGCAGCATCGTCGCGTCGCGCGCGGCGCCGCCCCGGGCGATCCGATGGACCGCGATCTCGACGCCGCCCGGCTTCGGTGTGACCGTGGTGAGCACGATCTCGTCGACCGACAGCATGCCGATCACCTCGTCCTTGCAGCTCGGCGCGTCGGGCCGGCAGCCGACCGCGGTCGCCGCGTCGATGAACGTGAGCTCGCCGACCGAGGCCTGGAGCTGGGCGGCGGTGGCGAGCCGGGCAACCGCGGCGTCGATCTTCGCGCGCAGGCGGGCATCGGCCCGGCCCTCGGACTGCAGCACGAGCACCTTGCGCGGCTCGGCGGCGGCGAGCCGCGGCACGACCACGAGCGCCGCGGCGGCGGCGAGCTGGCCTGCTCTCATGACCCGAGCCGCTCCATGCGATCGCGGATCTGATCGGCGTCCGTGGCGTCCGGCGCGAGCTGCAGGTAGCGCTTGAACGCCAGCTTCGCCAGCGCCTTGTTGCCCAGCTTCTCGTGGACCAGACCGAGGCCGCGCCAGGTCGGTGCGTAGCCGGGGTTGGCGCTGGCCGAGGCGCGGAGCGTCGCCAGCGCGCCGGCGTTGTCCCCGCGCGCG
>JBGQCL010000083.1:0-30366 GCA_041495365.1 Kofleriaceae bacterium
ATCGATCCAACGCTCGGGCGAACGCCCGGGCGAGTGCCCGAGCCAGCGCTGTGGCCAGTGCCCGGGCGATTGCCCTCGCGATCGCCCCGGTCACCCGGCCGATCGCGCTGGCTCGCCGCGCTGGTCGCGTCCGCTGCCGTTGCCGCGGCTCCCGGGGCGGCGCGCGCCGACGACGAGGTCGACGCGCGGCTCGCCCGGTTCGAGGCCGAGGTCCGCCAGCTCGGCACCGACCTGCCGCGGCCCAACCAGATCTCCGGCGCGGGCGGGCAGCGCCGCCTGGTCGACGGTCAGCTCGCCTACGCGCTCGGCGATTACGACGGGGCCGCGCTGATGCTGTTCGACCTCGCGAACCGGCCGGGCCCCGAGCAGCAGCAGGCGCGGTTCTACCTGGCCGAGGCGCTGTTCGAGAAGGGCGACCGCGGCACGGCCGCCGGCTACTACGAGCAGGTGATCGCCGGCCAGAGCGTCGCGAACCGGTACTACCAGCCCGCGCTGGTCCGCCTGGTCGAGATCGCGATCGTCCAGAAGGACGATCCCAGGCTCGCCGACCACGTGGTCGAGCTCGACCGGATCAGCCCCGGCCTGCGGCTCCCGTCGGTGCCGTACGTCCGCGGCAAGCTCGCCTACGCGCAGGGCAAGTACGACGAGGCGATCGGGTTCTTCCAGGACGTCCCCAGGGGCTCCGAGTACGAGCTGCAGGCGCTGTACTACCTGGGCACGACCCAGGTCGCGAAGCGCGACCTCGACCGCGCGATCGGGATCTTCGCCGACCTGATCAACCGCAAGCCGAGGACCGGCAACGACCGGCGGATGCAGGAGCTGTCGCAGCTCGCGCTCGGCCGGCTGTACTACGAGCGCGATCAGGCATCCAAGTCGATCGACGCCTACCTGCTGGTCGACCGCCACAGCGACCTGTTCCCCGACGCGCTGTACGAGGTCGCGTGGGTCTACGTCAAGTCGAAGCAGTACGACAAGGCGCTGCGCACGCTGGAGCTGCTCGCGGCGAGCGAGCCGCAGTCGACCAAGACGCCGACCGTGCGGATCCTCGAGGGCAACCTGCGGGTCCGCAAGGCGCAGATGGTCCGCGGCGCGCAGATCCTCGGCACCGCCGACCCCAAGGACCAGGACGACCCCGCGACCGAGTACGACCGCGCGGTCCAGGTGTTCACCGAGACCCACGACCAGTACGCACCGTCGTACGCGGCGCTGGTCCAGATCGTGGGCGCCGGGACACCGCCGGGGCACTTCCTGAGCCAGATCGCCGGCCGCTCCGAGCACGTGTTCCAGGCCGCGGCGCCGCTGCCCGAGGCCGCGGTCCAGTACCTGCGCGACGAGCCCGCCGTCCAGCGCGTCGTCGCGGTCGAGGGCGACCTCGAGGAGATCCACGCCGACCTCGCCGCGACCCAGGCGACGATCGCGCGGCTCGAGGGCGTGCTCGCCGCCGGCGATCGCACCGCGGTCTACCCCGACCTCGCCAGCCGGCGCGCCCGGGTCGGCCAGATCGAGGCCGCGCTGATCAAGCTGCGCAGCGACCTCGCCGACCGGGAGCTGCGCCTGGTCGCGGGCTCGCCGAGCGCCGGCGACCTCGCGGGGCTGACCGCGAACCGCCGGCAGCGGGTCGCCGCGCTGGCCGCGCTGCCCGATCCCGATCGCACGGCCGAGACCCACCGGCTGGAGAACCAGGCCCGCTACGACGCGATCGAGGAGTCGGCGGCCGAGGTCGACCAGACGATCGGCGCGACCCAGGCGATCGCGGTCGCGCTGCGCAAGTACAGCGTCGACCGGCCGGACCTGCCGGCCGACCAGCGCCGCACCGTCACCACCGAGCTCGACGTCGCGGCGCGCGCGGCCGAGGACATCGAGAACGAGCTGGTCGCCGTCCACCGCGAGCTCCAGATCGGCCGCGACCTCGCCGGGGTCGGTGACACCGCGCGGGCGACCGCCGCGACGCTGCGCGGCCAGGCGCGTGCGGCCGAGGACGCCGAGCACAAGCTGCTCGCCGTGCTCGCGGCCCGGGCCGCCGGCGGCGACGCCCGGGCGCTGATCGCGCGCGGCGATCGCGCGGCCCGGCTCGCCGATCGGCTGCTCGCCACCGAGCGCGAGATCGACGGCGTGGTCGACCAGGGGCTGCAGGAGGTCCGCGGCACGCTCGCCGAGGCCCGCGCGGCGCTGGCGGCCTACCAGGCCGAGCTCGCCGGGCACGAGACGGAGTCGCGGTCGATCGGCGGCGCCGCGCTGGCCGCGAGCTTCCAGGCGGTCAAGGCCCGGTTCTACGACATCGTGATCCGCAGCGATGTCGGCAACGTCGACGTCGCGTGGTCGCAGAAGGAAGACATCGACGACGACCTCAAGCGGCTCAACCTGTCGCGCCAGCGCGAGCTCAAGCAGCTCAAGGACGAGTTCAAGGACGTGCTCGACGCCGGCACGCAGAAGCCGTCGGCGCCCAGGGCTCCCGCGCCGGCCGCGCCCGAGGCGCCCGGCCCCAGCCCCGACAAGGCGGACAGCGCGACCGCGCCGACGGTCAAGCCCGACACCAAGCCGGCGAAGCCGTCGGCGGGCAAGGCGCCTGCGGGCAAGGCGCCTGCGGGCAAGGCGCCTGCGGGCAAGCCGCCCGCGGGCAAGGCCGCCCGGCAGACCGCCCCGGCGGGGACCCAGGCCGGCAAGGGAGGCATGCCATGATCCGCCGGGCGACGATCCGGAACCGGGCGCTCGGCGCGCCCCGCGACCCCGGGGTGGCGCGTGGCTGGCCCTCGCGTGCGATCCGGGCGACGCACATCGCCGGCGGGCGCCGCGCCACCGGGGCGCCCGGCGCCCGCGGTGGCTTCGCTGCGCTGGCTGCGCTGGCTGCGCTGGTCGCGGCGCTGGTGATCGAGCCCGCGGCCCACGCGCAGCCCGGTGCGACCGAACCGCAGCCGGCATCGTCGCCGGCCCGCGAGCCCGTGCCGGGCGCCCCGGGGACGACCTCGGAGCCCGGTCCGACCGGCGTCCCGGTCGCGCCACCCAGCGGTCCGGGGGTCGGACGTCCGGTGCGCCCGCCGCCGGCCAGCACCAGCCCGATCCAGCTGTCGCCGAAGGAGAAGAACGAGCTCAAGGACATCGAGGCCGAGCACGATCGGTTCGTCGCCGCCGCCAACGAGCACGACGCGCGGCTGCGTGCGATCGCCCGCCGCGAGTACGACGCGCGCTCGGCCGAGCTCCAGAAGCGCTACTCCGAGCGGATCGCGCGCGCCGAGGCCGACCGCGGCCGGCGCCACACCGACACGATCGCGCTGCTCGAGAAGTTCCTCCAGGACCACCCGGACCACGAGCAGTTCACGCCCGACGCGATGTTCCGGCTCGCCGACCTGTTCATCGACAAGGCCGACACCGAGGTCGAGGCCCAGATCGCCGCGCTGGAGAGCGCCGGGGCGCCGCCCGACGGGGCCCCCGACGCCGCCGCGCTGACCGCGGACTACACGCCGTCGGTCAAGCTGTGGCAGGACATCCTGACCCGGTTCCCGAGCTACCGGCAGACGCCGTCGGCGCTGTACCTGCTCGCGTACTACGGCAAGGCCAAGGACGAGCGGCGGTCGCTCCAGGTGTTCCTCGCGCTGGCGTGCGCCAACAAGTACCGGTGGAGCGATCCGCCGAGCAAGCCGCCGACCCGTGCCGAGGCGCTCAAGCGGATCGAGCGCAAGGACCTGCGCGATCCGTACGCCGACTGCACGCCGTACCCCGGCGCCGACACCGAGCTGGTGCGCCACGCCTGGGTCCGCGGCGTCGCCGACTACCACTTCACGATCCCGGGCGAGCTCGACGAGGCGATCGCCTCGTACCTCAAGGTCGCCAACGGCGGCAACGAGTCCAAGCTGTACGCCGAGTCGCTGTACAAGCTGGCGTGGAGCTACTACAAGCGCGACCGGCTGATCGACTCGATCCGCCGGTTCGACGAGAGCGTCAAGCTCTACGACTCGATCGTCGCCGCCGGCAACACGCCGCCGCTCGAGCTGCGCGACGAGTCGATCCAGTACATCTCGGTCGCGTTCACCGACCCGTGGGAGGGCGAGACCGAGAGCAACCCGGGCCGGGCGTTCGACCGTGCGAAGGCGTTCTACCAGGGCCGCGAGAACGAGCCCCACGTCCGCGACGTCTGGGTCGCGTTGGGCAAGGCGTTCACCGAGCCCCAGGCCTGGGACCAGGCGGTCGACAGCTACCGGATCGCGATCGGCCCGCCGTGGGAGCTCAACCCGGCCAACCCGGTGGTCCACCAGGAGATCGTCAACGTGTTCGAGGCCAAGGGCGACAAGCTCGCGGCCGACGCCGCCGCCGCCGAGCTCGCGACCCGCTACGCGCCGGGCACGCCGTGGTACCAGGCCAACGAGAAGGACCGCGAGGCGATGGAGAACCAGCGCCGGATCGCCGAGCGCGCGCTGTACGCGGCGACCCGCAACACCCACTCGGCCGCGACCGCGCAGCGCAAGGACTACGAGGCGTCGGGCAAGAAGGACCCGGCGGCCAGGCAGGAGTACCTCGCGATGTACGCCAGGGCGGTCGAGCTGTACCGCACGTTCATCGCGACCTACGCCGAGTCGGACTACATCTACGAGTTCAGCTTCCTCGAGGGCGAGGCGCTGTACTGGAGCGAGCGCTACCCCGAGGCGATCGCGCAGTACAAGTGGGTCCGCGATCACCGCGACCTCGGCACCAGGTACTACATCGAGGCCGCGCGCAGCGTGGTGCAGTCGTACGAGGCCGAGGCCCAGCGCGAGGTCGACGCCGGCCGGCTCCAGCCGCTCAAGGTGCCGACCGTCGCCGAGCTCAGGGCGCTGCCCGCGCCATGGCAGCCCCAGCTGATCCCGCCGGTCTACCTCGAGCTCCAGGCCGAGTACGACAGCTACCAGAACATCGTCGCCGATCCCAGGGCCGCGCCGCAGCAGGGCATCAACGCCGCGCTGATCAGCCTGGCCTACTTCCACACCGACGACGCGATCGCGCGGTTCGGCAAGGTGATGGACAGGTTCTGCGGCTCGACCGAGGCCGCGACCGCCAAGGACGGCATCCTGGCGATCTACGAGGCCCAGGCCAACTTCGACGCGATCGAGTCGACCAACAAGCGGTTCATCTCGGCGCGGTGCGGCGACGAGAAGGCGATCCAGCTCGCGATGACGCAGAACCGCTCGCTCAACTTCTCGCGCGCCGACGAGCGCTACAAGAAGGGCGAGTATGCCGCCGCCGCCGAGGCGTTCTACCGGTTCTACAAGACCGCGGCCGACACCGATCCGGACCTGCCGGTCGCGCTGTTCAACGCCGCGGTCAGCTACAAGCTCGCCGACAAGCCCAAGACCGCGATCGCGCTGTTCAAGGAGTTCACCGAGAAGCGGTCGAAGTCGTTCACCGACAGCCCGTTCTATCTCAAGGCGATGGCGCTGCAGGCCGCGAGCTACCAGGCCGCGTTCGACTACGACAACGCGGTCAAGACCTACCTCGCGCTGTACGACACCACGCACAAGGCCAAGCGGCTCGGCATCAAGGCGCCCGAGCCGCTGCCCGGCGAGAAGCCGCAGACGCTCGACCAGATCGGCCTCGACGCGATGTACAACGCCGCGCTCGCCGCCGAGCTCGGGCGCGACTTCAAGAAGTCGATCGAGCTGTACACCCAGTACGGCGCGATCGAGCCCGATCGCCGCAAGAAGGACCGCGCGCTGTGGTCGATCGCCGGGATCTACCGCCAGCAGGGCGACATCAACCAGATGTCCGACGCGCTCGACCGCTGGCGCGCGCGCTACGGCAAGGACCCCGGCAACGAGGACGACTACGTCGCGTCGTACCACGACGTCGCCGCGGCCAACAAGAAGAAGGGCCGGGCGGCCGCGGCCAAGGCGGCCGGTGACGCCACGATCGCCGCGTGGAAGGCGCGCGGCTCGATCAAGAACAGCCGCGGCGCCCGGCTCGCCGGCGAGTGGGCGGTCCAGCTCGCCGAGGACTATTACAACGCGACCTGGGAGCCCTACCAGCTCAAGACCGCGGCGCGCACCGCCGCCGAGGTCAAGGCGCAGGCGGCCCAGCTCAAGAAGCTCGAGACCACCGCCGAGGACCGCTACCTCGCGCTCGACGCCTACGGCGTGGTCGAGTACACGATGGCGGCCAAGGTCCGTTACGGCGACATCCAGTACGGCGCGGCCCAGAAGATCGCCGACGCCCCGATCCCGGTGCCGGTCGCCCGGAGCGGCAACGACGAGGTGATCTCGAGCTACGAGACCCAGCGCGACGCCAACCTCAAGAAGAAGCTCGACGAGGCCAAGCTGCAGTGGGTCGAGGTCTACGAGCTGTCCAGGCAGCGCGGGGTGTCCAACAAGTGGAGCCGCAAGGCGCTCGAGAACCTCGGCCGCGAGTTCCCCGGCGAGTACACCCCGCTGCGCCAGGAGATCGTGCAAGGGACGGACGCGCCATGATGACCCTCCGGAACCGGACGTTGCTCCTGGGTCCCGCGCTGCTCGGGGCGCTGTGGCTCGGTCCGGGTGCGTGCGGCGGCGCGCAGAAGCCCGCGGCCACGCCCCAGGCCAGGCCCGCCGGCGACGCCCAGGCGATGAACGACTTCGGCGATCCGTCCGAGGCGGTGAACGCCGGCGACACCCACCCGCGGCCACCTGGAGCCGGGCCGGCCGGGCCGGCGCGGTCGCCACGGCCGTCGGGCACCGGCGCGCCGCCGGAACCCCTGCCCGAGCCGACCCCGGATCCCGCCGCCGGCCGCAACCGCGCCGGCGGCCCCGAGCTCGCGGCCGCGCCGCAGGTCACGATGCCGAACTACGACCCGGATCCGGCGCAGGCCCGGGCCCAGGTCGATCACCACCTGCAGATCGCGCGGCAGGCGCTCGCGGGCGCGACCCCGGATCCCGACACCGCGCTGCGCGAGGCCCGGCTCGCGCTCGACCTCGATGCCGCCAGCGTCGAGGCCGCGGCGATGGTCGCGTTCGCCTACTACCACAAGAAGCTGTACGACACCGCCGAGCTCGTGCTCGACGACCTGTTCAAGCGCGACGCCGCCAGGCAGAACGCCAACGTCTACTACGTCTACGGCCTGGTCTACGACCACACCAACCGCCCCGATCAGGCGGTGCTGTCCTACCAGAAGGCGCTCGACATCAACCCCAACCACGCCAGCGCGCTGGTCAACCTCGGCGTCCATCAGCTGCAGAACACCCGGTATGCCGAGGCGCTCGCGACCTTCGAGCGCCTGGTCAACCAGTTCGGCCGCAGCGACGTCGTGACCCTGACCTCGCTCGGCTCGGCCTACCGCGGCCACGCCGCCGACTACCCCCAGGCCAGCCCCGACCACGACGACAACGTCCGCCGCGCCGAGGCCGCCTACAAGCGCGCGCTGCAGGTCAGCCCGAGCTACGGCCCGGCCTACTACAACCTCGGCCTGCTCTACCTCGACAACGAGCCGTTCCCCGGCCTGCGCGACAACCTGCTCCGGCTCACCACGTCGAAGGGTTACTTCGACCAGTACAAGAACATGCCGGGCGTCGACATGAAGCTGTACGACGAGCGCATGAAGGACGTGACCAAGGCGATCAAGCGCGCCGAGAAGCAGCAGAAGAAGTCCAGGTCCTCCGCGCCCGTGCCCGCCGCCACGCCCGCCAGGCCCCGGGCTGGCGGCAAGCGGGGGAGCAATCCATAGTTGACAGCGGTAAGGAGTCACCGGCCATGACCAAGCTCGCATCGCAGCTGTTCGCGCTCGGGATCGCCGCCGCCACGGTGATCGGGCCCGGGCGCGTTCGCCCGGCGCACGCCGAGGGCTGCCCGGACGACAGCGCCGAGCAGGGCGAGAGGAAGCAGGGCAAGTTCCACATCGAGTACGTCCACGGCAAGCCGGTGACCGTGATCGACACCATCGTCTCGGTGTGCGGCAAGGTCCCGCGGCCCAGCGTGGTGTACGTGCTCACCGCGAAGAACATCGATTACGAGTGGGAGAGCCTCAAGCAGGACTTCCTGCCGCTGATCCTCGCGTCGGTCAAGAAGGCGCCGTTCTGATGGCGGCGGCGCGCGCGCAGCAAGCCCAGGGCGCGGGGCCGCGGCCGCGGATCCTGCGGGTCGGCATCCTGCTCGGCGGCAAGATCGTCGAGGAGCGGCTGATCCGCGAGCGCGCGCCGGTGACGATCGGCCAGTCGATGCGCAACACGTTCTCGGTCCCGATCGAGGGCCTGCCGCTCGAGTTCACGCTGTTCGCGCTCGACGACGGCCGCTACTCGCTGCGCTTCCTGCCCCGGATGGACGGCCGGCTCAGCGACAGCGGCGGCCAGGTCCACACGCTCGACGCGCTGCGCAGCCACGGCGCGGCCAGCCACGGCAGCTACCACCAGATCGCGCTGACCGACAGCGCGCGCGGCAAGCTGTCGCTCGGCGACCTCACCATCCTGTTCCAGTTCGTCACCGAGCCGCCGCGCCAGCCCAAGCCGATGCTGCCGGCGTCGGTGCGCGGCACGCTCGCCGACCGCTTCGATCCCCAGCTGTCGATGATCCTCGGCGTGTCGATCGTCCTGCACCTCGGGATCGCGATCTGGGCGCTGTTCAGCGATGTCCCGGCCGACAACGGCATCGCCGAGCGCGCCTACAACCTGGTGTTCAAGCAGGACACCTACGCGCTCGATCTGACCCAGCCCAAGCTGGACGCCGGCCCGGGCAGCGCGGCCGAGAAGAAGCCGGACAAGCCGCCCGAGCGGCCGAAGTCCCCGGAGCGGGGCGGCGGCGGCGATTCCTTGGGGCGCAGCCGCGACCAGCCGATCGCGCTGCAGGAGCAGGAGGCCGCCCGGTTCGCCGACCTGCTCACCGGCGAGGGCCCCAACGGCACGACCGAGGGCGACATGAGCCGGCGCCGGCCGGGCACCGATCTCGGCAAGCAGCTCAACGAGATCAACGAGGGCAACCAGGCGGTCCGGATCGGCGGCGGCGCCGGCCGGACGTCGCGTGGCGACGGTGAGGTCCGGGTCGGCACCGGCCACGGCCCGGCGATCAACGGTCCGAGCGGCCCCGAGAGCGCGGGCGGCGGCAAGCTGGCCGAGAAGGCGCCGAGCGGCCGGATCTCGGTCGCCGACCGGCCGACCGGCGATGCGTCGAGCCTGTCGCCCGAGGCCGTGCTGTCCAAGATCCAGTCGGTGTACATGGCGGGCCTCAAGCGTTGCTACCGCGAGTTCCTGAAGAAGGACGCCAGCGCGCGCGGCAAGGTCACGCTGTCGCTCACCGTCAACGAGAGCGGCCGCGCCGTGAAGGGCGCCGCGCACGGCTTCGCCGCCGAGGTCGACGAGTGCATCACCAGCCAGATGTCGACCTGGCGGTTCCCGATCCCCAAGGACAAGGACGGCGAGGCCACCGACGCCAGCTTCGAGGTCGCGCTGCAGCTGGTTCCGGACTGACGAGCCCGCGCGAACAACGTATCTCGGTCCTCATCTGGCTCGCGGAACGCTCTGGCAACACGCTTGCGATGGCGAGCTTCCGTGCGGAGCCCGTCAGGGTGAGATGCCCGTGGCGTGATGTGTCGAGCACTCGCGAAAACACCTTTCTTCGCCAGGTGATTCCGGGCAGCGTGCCGTCTCGGCCCAAGGATCAGGCAGTGGTGCGCCTGCGCTGGAGCTGCAGTTCGGCGCACGCAGCAAGTCACTGCACCCCCCTGGGTGGCGTGGCGCTGCCGGCCGAGGACCGAGCCCCGAGGGAGGCACTTCCTCGACGCGCGCGAGCCGTCCACGGTGGATCACGAGCGCCGGTCCGCTGGGGACGCTCGCGGTCGGGTGGGTGAATCGGATTGATCGCGCGTGGCACTTGCGCGTAGGCTGCGAGGAACCATCGCGGCAATGGAGGTGGGTGAATGCGCGTGCTCGTGACAACGATTGCACTTCTGCTGGTATCATTGAGCCGTGCCGAGGCGGACGGTGTGAACATCCTGGTAGGCCCGGTTTTTGGCCTCCAGTTCGGCGGTACCAGCGATTCCCATAGCGTGTTCGGCATCGAGGGCGGCGCAGGGCTCGGTCCGGAACGCGTGAACCTGGGCCTTGAATATCGCGATCGCAAGACGTTTGGATACGTCGAGCTCGATCCGTGGCTCTGGCTCGGTGTCTCGCTGGGTGCCGGAGTCGATAGCGATGGGAACTTCCATCCTGTGGGCGGTGTGTGGGAGGGTGTGCCGCTCAAGTTCCCGGACTGTAAGGCGAGCAGCACCCAGTTCGCGCCTGCCGTGACGCTCTCCGCCGGTTATCGTTACACCGGGGTCCACGAGATCTACCTCTCCCTCAAGGCAGGAGCGAGCCAGAACCTGTGTCTCCCTACTGACTGAACCATCGACCCTTCGATCTCGGCGAGGGGCGGTGTCGAACGGTGCGTCGCGGCGAGCACTGTCCGCAGCCCGGGGTGCAGCACCGGGCTGCGGGTGAGCCTGTGCGAAGTCGCGCCGTGCAGTGGTCGCCGCTTGTCTCTCCCGGTCGCTCGGTACTAGGTTTGCCGGATGAGTGTAGAGCGCGGGTCGAGACGAGCGCCTGGCGCGGATCCGAGCAGCGCGTGGCAAGCTGGTCGCGGCGAGCGCCGAGCTGCTCGCCGTGATCGAGCCCGCGACCGGCTCGATCGAGAAGCAGCTTCGCGTTCCGCGCTGCGCGGTTCCTGCGAAGGTGGAGGTCGATCTGGGTGATCGACAAGCGATCGAATCGGGCGCGGCGGATGAGCGGCGTCGGCGGCTGCGGCGACCGCGTCGTGGTCGCCGGGGGCGGCGGGTGGCTCACCAGCGGCGTACGGCTCGACCAGCGACCCGCTCCGCCGGTGTTCCTGGAGCGCGGGTTCCCCGACGCCGCGGTCGGGGACGGCGGCGATCTCTATCTCGCGATCGATCGCCGCATCGTACGGGCCGGTACCTCGGGGTACGAGGTGCTCGCCGCCGTGCCGGCGGATGCGCTCGCGATCGGCGGCAGCTACCTGTACTTCCACGATACCGAAGCGGCGCGGATCGGCCGGCTGGAGCTCCGGACCCGCAAGGTGGAGACCGTCGTCGCGAGCCTCCCGTCGGTCGCGGTGATGGCCGCCGATTCCCACGGAGTCTACTGGTGGGCCGGCAACGGGTCGCCGATCGAGGCCGCCGGCGCGCCCGGCGCCAGGCGGACCGTGCTCGCAGGCACCGCCAAGCTCGACGGGCTCGCCACCAACGGCGGCCGGCTGGCGGTGCTCGTCGACAAGCACCTGATCGTCGTGGCGGCGGACGGCACCGCGCGGGCCGTCGCGCTCGGGAACGCCGGTCGCGGCGTGGCATGCGACGACGCCCATGTCTACTGGACCGAGGACGCGGACGCCCCTGTGCTGCAGCGGGACACCTGGAGCGGCGGCGATCTCCACGTGATCAGCCGCGTCGCGCCGCGGTGAGCGCACGGTGCGCGATCCGCCCCCCCTGTGGATCGCCGCCGGTCAGGGCGAGGCGGCGGCCGGGGCGGGCTCGGTCAGGAAGTCGAGCATCGCCTGGTTGAACCCCGCGGGGTCCTGCCACAGCGCGAAGTGGCTGGTGTCGGGGAAGATCACGAGCTTGCCGCGCGGGATCAGGCGGGCCATCTCCTCGATCTGCTCGATCAGGATGATCTCGTCATGATCGCCGTCGGTGACCGCGACCGGCGCCTGGACCGCGCGCAGCTGATCCTTGGTGATCCCGCTCGGTGTGCGCCACAGCGGCAGCAGCGCGGCGTTCAGCTCGTCGAAGCCCCGGGTGGTCCTGAGCAGGCGCTGGTGGTCCGCCCGGCACTTCTGCAGGTAGGCGGTGAACGTGGCGGCCCGGCTGCCGCGCGCCTTGCTGCCGCGGGCGTCGTAGTTGGCGCCGAAGATGAACAGGCGGTTGACGCGGTCGGGGAACTTGATGCCGAGCTTGAGCGCGACCTCGCCGCCGTCGCTCCAGCCGACGACCGAGGCCCGCGCGATGTGGAGGTGATCGAGCACGGCGATGACGTCGGTCGCCATCAGGTCGTAGGTGATCGTCGCGGCGGTCCGCGTGCTCCGGCCCTGGCCGCGGCTATCGATCGCGATCACCTGGAAGCGGTCGACCAGCGCGGGGAGCTGGAAGCCGAAGTGGCCGGAGTTGCCGAGGCCGCCGTGCAGCAGCAGCACCGGCTCGCCCTTGCCGTAGATCGCGTAGGCGATCCGCGCGCCGTCGATGTCGACGCTGCCGCGATCGGCGGGCTCGGGGAGCGCGGGCGGCAGCGGGAGGGTCTCCCAGCGCGGCCGGGCGTCGGCGAGCCCCGGCGCGAGCGCCACGAGTGCCACGAGCACGCAAGCGAGGACCAGCGCGAGCCGCACCACCCTCTCCATGATGGCGGAGCGCGGCCCGGTTTGCGAGGGGCCCAGGCGGCAGATCGCCGCGGAGCGCCGCGAAGCGCCGGGATCTACCGCGATGTGCGCCGGCGGAGCAGGTGGCCGAGCTCGCCGGCGAGCCAGCCGAAGTCGCCGCGGCCGCGCCGCAGCCACACCGCGCACGGCGCGACGCTGACCGCGATGGCCGCGGCGAGGACCCCGGCGAGCACGAGCGCGAACGGCAGGTCGGCGGCGCGCAGCGCCTGAGCGAGCGGCCAGCCGGCCGCGGTCACGGCGGCGGCGAGCAGCGCGCCCGGGAGGTGCGCCGCGCCAAAGCCGGCGAGCGACAGCCCGGAGCACCGCATCGCGAGCAGGCAGCAGTGCAGGCTGACGGTGGTGATCGCCAGCGCGGTCGACACCGCGACCCCGGCGATGCCCCAGCGCACGGTGATCAGCGCGCCGCCGACGACCACGACCATGTACACGACGTACGCCGCCGCGACCGCGCGGATCGCCCCGGCCGCCTGGGCCAGGATCCCACCGAGCTTGACGTTGGTCCGCAGCAGGATGGTGACCGACAGGATGCGGAACGGCAGCACCATCTCGCCCCAGCCCGGGCCCATCAGCAGCCGGATCGCCTCGGGGGCGAGCACGATGATCGCGGCGCTCGCCGGCAGCAGCACGAGCGCGTTGACGAACGCGACCCGGCGGAAGTTCGCCGCCAGGCCCGGCCGGTCGTCCTGCAGCCGCGAGAACGCGGGGAACAGCACGTTGCCGACGATCGCGTCGAACACCATCGACGGGAACTTGATCAGGTCGTAGGCCCGCGAGTAGTAGCCCAGACTGGTCGCGCCGAGCGCGTGGCCGACCACGAAGTTGTCGCCGTAGGTCGCGACCACGTTCGTGCTCTGCATGATCGACTGACCGACGCCGAAGTGGAGCAGCTCGCGGAGCCGCGCGACGTCGATCGCGAGCGAGTACCGGGGCGGGCTCAGCCACAGCAGCAGCGCGGTCGACGCCACCTCCTCGACCGCGTAGCCGGCGATCAGCGCCCACGGGCCCATCCCGGCGAGCGCGCACCCGATGCTGACGATCGAGCCGGCGGTGTAGGTCGACGCGTCGACCAGCGCGATCAACCGGAAGTTCATCGCGCGCTGCAGCAGCATGCGCGACACGATCGCGACGCTGCGCAGCCCGAAGAACACCACCGCGAGCGCGCGGATCAGGTCGACCGACTCGGGGATGCCGTAGAACCGGCCGAGCAGCGGTGCGGCGAGCCACAACAGCGCCGACAGCGCGATCCCGAGGTAGACCGACACCGCGAACCCGGTGGTCAGGTGCGCCGGCTCGAGGTGCTTGCGCTGGACCAGCGCCAGGCCGATCCCGACGTCGCGGATGCCGTAGACGATCACGTTGACCGACATCGCCGCCGCGACGACGCCGAAGTCCGTCGAGGTCAGCGCGCGGCCGAGCACGGTCAGCACGACCAGCCGCACGCCGTTGGTCGCGGCCGCGCCGGCGAAGCTCCAGGAGATCCCGCGCCGCGTCTGGCGGCCGACCTGCTCCGAGGCCTGCTCCGAGGCCTGCTCCGAGGCCTGCTCCGAGGCCTGCTCCGAGTCCGAGGATGACGTGGCTGCGGGCTCCGACACGTTCAGGGCTACCGATCGACGCGGCCGAACATCGGCAGGCTCGACGAGGATAGCGGGCGGCGGCCAGCGGTCAAGCGCGGCCACGGGTTGCCGTGAACACCGCGGCCGGGGCCGGCGACTAATCCGCGAGGCAGTTCGCCGTGACCGAGCGTCCGATCCGGATCCTGTTCGCGATTCCCGCGCTCGACCACGGCGGCCCCGACCGCGTCCTGTTCGAGCTGCTCCGGGCGCTCGACCGCCGCCGGTTCGCGCCCAGCCTGATGGTCAGCGAGCCGGGCGGGTATTACCTCGCGCGGTTGCCGTCCGATATCCCGGTCGGCGTGCTGGGCGGCTCGACCGTGCTCACCCGGCGCTACCCGGTGCTCCGCGCGCTGCGGTTCGTGCGCCGCGCCGCTCCCGATGTGGTGTTCGCCACGCTGCGGATGAACCTGACGCTCGGCATGGTTGCGCCCGCGTTCCCCCGCCACACGCGCCTGGTGCTGCGCCAGGCGATCCAGGCCACGACCGACTTCGCGGCGTTGATCGAACAGGCGGGCGTCAAGCACCGGGTGTCGCGCTGGATCGCCCGGACCTCGCTGCGGCGCGCCGATGCCGTGATCTGCCAGAGCGAGGCGATGAGGACTGACCTCCGCGCGCTGGTCGGCGAGCGCGCCGGGCTCCACGTGATCGGCAACCCGATCGACGTCGAGGCGGTCCGCGAGGCCGCGCGCGCAGCGGTGAGCGTGCCCGGGCGGCCCGCGCTGGTCAGCGTCGGCCGGCTCGCCCACCTCAAGGGCTACGACGTGCTGCTGCCCGCGCTCGACGGGCTGCGCGCGAGCTACCCCGACCTCCACCTCACGATCCTCGGCGAGGGCGCAGAGCGGTCGCGGCTGGAGGCGCAGGTCCGAGGCCTGGGCCTCGGCCGCCACGTCACGCTCGCGGGGTTCTCGCCGGATCCGCTGCCTGTGGTGCGCGCGGCCGACCTGTTCGTCCTGCCGTCGCGCTACGAGGCGTTCCCCAACGCCGCGCTCGAGGCGCTGGCGTGCGGCACGCCGGTGGTGCTCACCGACTGTCCGGGCGCCAACGGCGAGCTCGTGCGGCCGGGGTTCAACGGCCGGCTCGCCCCTGCGTGCACCCCGCCGGCGCTGGCCGCCGCGATCGCGAACGCGCTCGACGAATCCGCCGGCTACGACGCGACGGCGATCAGCGCCGACTGCGCGGCGCGGTTCGGCGCCGGGCGGATCACCGCGCGCTACGAGGACGTGTTCGCCGAGGTCGCGGGCGCGCTGGCCCCCGCCCCATCACGGCGTCGTCGCGCTGGCTGACTGCGACAGCGGCCCGTCGGTCTGGACCGCGTCTTCGGCCTGGACCCGGAACGCGTAGGTCGTCGCGGCGCTCAGGTTGACCGCGAGGAAGCTGGTGTCGGGTGCCACGATGCTGCCGGCGAGCACGAACGGCCCGCCGCTGACCGACTCGAAGACGAAGTACTTGAAGGCGCCGGTCACCGGGCTCCAGTCGACCTGGATGCGGTCGGGCGCGACGACCGTCGCCGTCACGTTGGCCGGCGCCGCGGGCGGTGCGGCGGTGGTGCCGACCGCCTCGTTCGAGGGGTTCGAGAACAGGTGGTTGACCACCGCGCGCACGGTCCACGAGAACTGCGTGCTCGGCGTGAGGTGATCGCCTTCGAAGGTGGTCGGGTTCGCCGGCGAGTGGGTGAAGAACGCCTCGTTGCCGGGGGCCGTGCCCTTCGAGACGATGTACGCGGTCGCGCCCGGGACCGGATCCCACGACAGGAAGATCGAGACCGACGTCGTCGAGGTCACGATCAGGTTGGTCGGCGCTGGCGGCAGGGTTCCGAGCACGCCGATCTCGGCGCTGGACAGCGCGCGGCTCTGGATCTGGACATCGTCCATCATCACCGCGCCGCTGGCGCACCCGGCGACGTGACCGATGTCGAGCGACGCGTCCAGCGTGTTGTCCGGGATGAACGCGCCGCTGCCGGTCTCGGCCCCGTTGACGAACAGGTGCATCGTTCCACCCTCCGCGGTGACCGCGACGTGGGTCCACACGCCAACCGGGACCGACGCGCCGGCGGCGACGGTCTGGGTCTGCCCCGCGAAGTGCAGGCCGGTGGCGTCCTGCGCGATCTCCCAGCCGAGCGCGCCGCAACCCGCCCCGCGCATTCCGATGAACTCGACGTCCGCGGCGGCCGGGAGCTTGGTCCAGAACGCCACGGTGAAGGCGCCGAGCAGATCGAAGCCGAGCGCCGGCGGCACGCTGATCGCGGAGTCCGGGCTCGTCGAGAACGCGAGCGCCGAGCGATCGTCGTCGATGTTCGGGCGGTCGGACAGCGAGTAGGCCGCGCTGGTGATCGCGCCGTTGCGGCCCAGGCCGGACGAGTCGATCGCCGTGCCGCCGCCCCGCTCGTCGAGCTTCCAGTAGCCCTGGAAGCCGCCGCCACCGGCGCCGAGCGTGGTGGCGCACGCTTCGGACGACTGCGCCGACAGCGAGCCGTCCGGGAACTGGGTGGACACGTGGTAGCAGTACGTGGTGGTCGGGCTCAGGTTGACGTCGAGGAACTCGTGATCCGGGGCGAGCACCCCACCGTGCAGCGCCGAGGGCCCACCGCTCTGCGACTGGAAGATGTTGTACCGGGCGGCGCCGGCGGCCGGCTGCCACTGGACGAGGATGCGGGTGTCGGAGATCGCGGTGGCCATCACGCCGACCGGCGGAGGCGGGCCCGCCCCGGTGGTCGCGCAGGCGGGAGGCGTCGACGGAGCCGACTCGGTGCCATCGGGCAGCGTGCTGACCAGCTGGTAGCAGTACATCGTGTTCGCGAGCAGCCCGGTCGCCGCATACGTGGCGCCGGGCGCGAGCACGGTGGCGCGGAAGCCGAACGGACCGCCGGCCTGCGATTCGAACACGAAGACCTTCGTGGCGGTCGGGAACGGGGTCCAGGTCAGATCGATCTCGGAGTTCAGCACCGCCGTCGCGGTGACGTTGGTCGGTGCGCCGGGCGGCACCGCGAACGTGGTCGCCGACGCCGGCGGGCTCGACGGCGCGGAGTCGACGCTGTCGGTGTCTTCTGCGACGATCTCGTACTGGTACGTGGTGTCGGGCGTCAGCCCGATCTCCAGGTGCGTGGTGTCCGGGGCGAGCGTGGTGCCGGCGAACACGAAGTCGGCATCGGTGGGCGACTTCTGGAGCACGAAGTACTTGAACGCGCCGGGCACCGCGGTCCACGAGACCTCGATCCGCGTGTCCGAGACCGCGGTGGCACTGACCGTGTCCGGCGGCGCGATGTTCTGCTCGGTGGACGAGAGCGTGAGCCCCGCGCACGCGCTCAGCCCGGACAGCGTACCCACGACGACGAACGACCGCACAAGGGATCTTCTAAGCATGGCTGCTCCTCGATGATCGGGTCAGGGGGATCGGTAAGTCAACGGACAACGCGGCGCCGCACTGCCACGCGTGATCCGGCGCATGAGACGGTGTGCAAATCCCGCGCGGCTTGCTCGGCGGTGCGTCGCGATCATGAGGCCTCCAGCCGGAGCGGCGCGCGGTCGGCCTTGAGCGCGACGAAGATCGCGAGCACCACCCAGAGCATCGTGAACCGCAGGCCCTGGTGTGCGCCGGCGTACAGCAGCGGCGGCAGCAGCAAGATCGCCAGCCGCGCGCGGGCGCGCCGGATCAGCCGCCAGGTGAACACCAGGAACAGGATCGATCCGACGATCCCGTAGCTGAACAGGATCGTGCCGACCGACGAGTGGATCTCCATGTTCTTGACGTGCGCGGTGTCGTCGAACCGCGACAGGCCGCCCTCGCCGGCGCCGAGCAGCAGGTACTGCTCGTTGCGCCAGATCCGGTCATAGCCGCGCTCCTCGAAGAACGACGCGCCGGACGGGTTGCCGCGGGCCAGGACGCGATCCTGGGACGCCTCGATCGCGTTGGCGATCGGACCGACCCCGCTGACCACCGCGACGGCCGCGATGCACGCCGCGACGAGGATCTTCGGGTTCGAGAACAGCAGAAACACGAGCAGGATCGCGATCCCGCCGGCGGCCGCGCGCGACGCCGCGAACAGCGCCAGGCAGCCGCAGCACACCAGCGCGAGGCTCGCCGTCACGAGCCGGAGCTGGAGCCGGCGCTGGGTGAGCGCGATCAACGTCGCGGCGAGCAACGCGTAGTAGCCGAGCTGGTTCGGGTTGTTGAAGAACACCGCGCCGCGCGCCGCGGTCGATCGCAGCACGACCGACGACACGACCTGGAGGAAGATCATCACGATGACGGCGAACAGCGTGACCCGCAGGAACAGATCGCCGTACCGGCGGTAGAGCACGAGCGCGATCAGGAAGATCAGCGCGTTGTAGATGTAATAGAGCGGGTACAGCAGGAAGCTATCGGGCCCGAACAGCGAGTAGCTGCCCATGATGAACACCCACGCGTAGTCGACCAGGCAGACCCACAGCGTGAACCAGATCAACGCGCGGACCGAGGCGCGCAGGTCGCCGCCGAGCCTGCCGTTCCAGTGGTGCAGCGCGAGCGGGACCAGGACCAGCACGAGCAGGTCGCCCGGCTGCGGCAGCCCGCTGGGCAAGATGTACACCGGGATCAGGAAGAGGTAGATTGCCCAGGTGACGAGCGCGGGCCTGCGCATCACCTGACGCCAGGTGCCACGATCAGTCCGCAGGGGAGTCCGCAGGGGAGGCAAGGCGTTCTGCGGTTAGTGCCCCGGACCCGGCAGCCCGTTCGAGCGGCGACGCCCGTGCGGTCGCCGAATACGTAACCGGCTGAAATCACCTATGGATTGCGGTCGATGAAGCTGGCGATGGTCACCACGTACGCGACGCCGAACAACATGCGTCGCGAGCTCCTGGAGGCTGTCATCGCGCGCGGCCATGACGTCACCGTCGTGTCGCCGGAGCCCGCCGGCGTGATGCGAGGCCCGCTCGCGGCGCTCGGCGGGAGCTACCGCGAGTGGCCGGTGAACCGCACCGGGATCGATCCGGTCGAGGATCTCCAGTCGGCGCGTCGCCTGCACTCGATCTTGCGCGCGGAGCGCCCGGACGTGGTGCTCGTGTACCAGATCAAGGCGGTGCTGATCGCCCCGCTCGCCGCGAGGCTGGCGCGGGTCGAGCGCGTCGTGCCGCTGATCAACGGGATCGGCGCCGTGTTCGACGCGCACGGATTCGGCGCGACGGCGCGGGCCAGGCTCGCCCGGCACGCGTACGGGATGTCGCTGCGCCTGACCGACGAGATCGTGTTCCAGAACGCCGACGATCCTGCGCTGCTGCGGTCGTCGGGCCTGCTCTCGCCGCGCGCGCGCTGGCGCATCGTGCCCGGCACCGGCGTCGACCTCGTCCGGCTCCGGCCGCGCCCGCCCTGGGCGGGTCCGCCGACCTTCACGCTGATCTCACGCCTGCTGGTATCCAAGGGCGTGCGCGACCTGGTCGCCGCCGCCCGCATCGTGCGCGCCGGCTACCCCCAGGCGCGGTTCCGGATCGTCGGGCAGCTCGAGGCCGACGGCCACCCCGACGGCGTGCGGCGCGCCGAGCTCGACGCCTGGGTCGCCGAGGGCCTGGTCGAGTACACCGGGTTCTCCGACGACGTCGCCGGCGTGCTCGCGGCGACCACGGTGTTCGTGCTGCCGTCGTACTACCGCGAGGGCGTGCCGCGCACCAACCTCGAGGCGCTCGCGATCGGCCGGCCGATCGTGACCACCGACTGGGTCGGCTGCCGCGAGACCGTGGAGGACGGCGTCAACGGCTTCCTGGTCGCGCCGAAGGACCCGGTCGCGCTCGCCGGGCGGCTGGAGCGCTACCTGCGCGATCCGGCGCTGGTCGCGCGGCACGGCGCTGCGAGCCGCGCGCTCGCCGAGCACAGGTTCGACGTGCGGAAGGTCAACGAGCAGATGCTCCAGGCGCTGGAGCTCGGAGCGCCGGGCCGCGCGGCGCGATGAACCGCCGCTTGAGCGCGCGCAGCACTGGCTGCTCGTAGTAGCGGTAGATCGCGACCGCCGCGACGAGCGACACCGCCATCAGGCCGACCGTCACGAGCTGGCCCGGGAGCTCGGACAGCCGGCGGTTGCCGAGCCCGAACCGGATCGCGCCGAACACGACGTAGGCGTGGATCAGGTACATCACGTACGACGCGTCGCCGGCTGCGATCACCCAGCGGTTGGTGATCGCAACGCGGTGGACGCGCTCGAGCAGGATCGCGCACACCACGACCACGAACGCCGGGATCCCGCTGGTCAGCCAGCGCGGCGCCCTGCCGAACAGCTCCTCGTTGCATGCGAGCACGGCCAGGCCGAGCACGACGCCGGCGACCAGCGCCGCCTGCTCGCCGCGCGGGGCGGCGACCGTGCGGCGGTGCGCCTCGATCCGGCGCACCAGGTGGAACGCCGCGACCCCGTACGCAAACTCCAGGACCACCGGGTCACCGTAGAAGTAGGCGACCGGCGACTCGCGCAGCGGGGTGAGCTGGATCGCGGCGGCCACCGCGAGCAGGAGCACGACGGCGAGCTCGGTCGCCCGCGGCCGCGACCACGCGAGCGCGACCGCGAACACCGCGTAGAAGTACATCTCGTAGTTGAGCGTCCAGCCGCCGCTCAGCGTCGGGTGCGGGATGCCATCCCGGGTGTGGACGCTCGACCCGGTCGGCAGGAACGCCAGCGAGCGGATCAGCAGCACCGGATCGGACGACGTGGTGTGGAACAGGCGCGGCATCGTCACGACCAGCAGGTACAGCGCGATCGTCGACGTCCAGTAGATCGGGACGATCCGGATCAGCCGGCGGGTCATGAACTGGCTCGCGTCGAGCGACGCGACGTACGCGATGATGAAGCCGCTGATCACGAAGAACAGATCGACCCCGTTGGCCCCGCCGGTCCACGCCAGGCCGAGGCCGCTCAGTCCCGACGCGTGGCCGTGAATCACGAGCAGGGCGGCGATCGCACGGAGCACCTGGATGTTGAACAGCATCGGTCAGGCGCCCCGGGCGTGCGGGGTGTCCCGGACGTCCTGCGCGTGCTGGCGGTCCTCGGCGTCCAGCACGTCGGAGAAGTCGAACACGCGGAGCCCGAGCGGCATCGCCAGGGTCTGCGCGAGGATCCGGAGGTCGAGCCACAGGCTCCAGCGCTCGAGGTAGCGGATGTCCATCGCCACGCGCTGCTTCCACGGGATGTCGTTGCGGCCGAGGATCACCGCGAGGCTGGTCAGCCCGGGCAGCGCGGCGAGCTTGCGCTCGTCCCCGGCGGTGTACAGCGCGCGCTGCGACACCATGTCCGGACGCGGCCCGACCAGGCTCATCTCGCCGCGCAGCACGTTGACCAGCTGGGGCAGCTCGTCGGCGCCGCCGCGCAGCCAGCGGCCGACCCGGGTCACGCGGTCATCGCCCGGATCGATCCGGGTCGAGCCGTCGGGGTGGTAGCGGATCGGCGCGTCGCGCATCGTGCGGAACTTGAGCAGCCGGAACGGGCGCCCGCCGCGGCCGAGTCGGTCCTGGGCGTGGAGCACGCCGCCCGGGCTGTCGACCGCGATCGCGGCGGCGAGCGCGGCCATCGCCGGCGCGCACGCGAGCAGGCCGGCGGCGGCGAGGCCGTAGTCGAGCGCGCGCTTGATCGCGTAGCCGAGCGTCATCCGTCGAGCCACAGGTGATAGGTAACATGCGTCGCGGTGGGCACGAAGCCGCACCGCGCGTACAGCCGGAGCGCGGGGTTGTCGGCCTGGGTCCCGACGGTGGCGGTGACCGGGCGATCGCCGAGCCAGTCGACGAACCCGGCGATCAGCGCGGCGCCGGCGCCCCGCCCACGCCAGGCCGCCGCCACCGCCACGAGGTCGATCATCGCGGTGGTCGGGGCGGTGGCGGGTGTGGCGACCACCGTGAGGTAGCCGATCAGCGCGTGCCCGGCGCGCGCGACGATCGTCTGCTAGGCGCGGCCCGTGACATCGTTGGTGGCCCACGCCGCGTACAGCGCGCGGGTGCGCTCGGCGGGCAGCCGCGGATCGGCGTGCAGGTGCGAGGTCCGGATCGCCTCGCCGGTGATCGCCGCGACCGCCGCGACGTCGGACGGATCGTCGAGCCGGTCGTGGCGCTCGATGATGAGCTCGCGGCTGCGCGGGATCGCGGGGCGAGCCGCAAGCGTCGACGTCACCAGCGTGTCGACCGGGGCGTACCCGGCGGCGCCGAGCGCGCCGCGCAGCGGGTCATCGCCGTCGAGCCGCACGAACACCACGGCGTAGCGCTCGCGCCGCGCGGCCGCGATCGCCGCGGCGAGCTCGCCGGGCCGGTCGCCGTCGTCGCGGACCAGCCGACCGATCGCCAGGCCGTGGTGCGCGGAGTCGAACGGGCTGGCGATCAGGCGCATCGCTCACCTGCGCAGCGCCGCGACGCTGCCCAGCACCGCGGCGATCACGTCGTCGGCGTCGCGATCCGTCATCCGGCTGTAGATCGGCACGGAGACCTCGCGGTCGAACTCGCGGGTCGCGATCGGGAAGTCGGACGGCGCAAAGCCGTAGGTCTCGCGGTAGTACGGGTGGAGGTGGAGCGGGATGAAGTGCACGCTCGCCCCGATGTTGCGCCGGCGCAGCTCGGTGACCAGCGCGTCGCGGCCGCCGGCGAGCCGGTCGTTGTCGACCCGCAGCATGTAGGGGTGCCAGGCGTGCTGGTTGCCCGCGCCGCGCGCCGGGAGCTCGAGCTCGGGGCAGCCGGCGAACGCGCGGTCGTAGCGCGCGGCGAGCTCGGCGCGCCGCCGCCACATCGCGTCGAGCTTGCCGAGCTGGACCAGGCCGAGCGCGGCCGCGATGTCGGTGAGGTTGTACTTGAAGCCGGGCGCGAGGATCTCGTAGCGCCACGAGCCCTCGGCGGTGTAGCGCTTCCAGGCGTCGCGGCTGATCCCGTGCAGGCTCATGATCCGGCAGCGATCGGCGACCGCGTCGTCGTCGGTCGTGATCATGCCGCCCTCGCCGGTCGACAGCGTCTTGGTCGCGTAGAACGAGAAGCAGGTCACCCGCGACAGCGCGCCGATCATCCGGCCGCCGAGCCGGGTCGGCAGCGCGTGGGCCGCGTCCTCGATGATCGGGATGTCGCCGGCGACCTCGCGCAGCGCGTCCAGGTCGCACGGCTCGCCCGCGACGTGCACCGGGAGGATCGCCGCCGCCCGCTCGCGCCGGAGCGCGGCCGCGACCTGGTCGGGATCGATGTTGAGCGTGTCGGGGCGGACGTCGACGAACACCGGGTGCGCGCCGAGGTAGCGGATCACCTCGCCCGAGGTCGCGAACGTGTACGGCGTGGTCACCACGCGGTCGCCCGGCGCCACGCCGACCGCCTCGAGCGCGAGGTGGAGCGCCGCGGTGCACGAGCTCACCGCGATCGCGTGCCGCGCGCCGACCCGCTCGGCGAACGCGGTCTCGAACGCGCGGACCTTGGCGCCGGTGGTCAGCCAGCCCGAGCGGATCACCTCGGCCACCGCGGCGACCTCGGCCTCGTCCATGTCGGGCAGCGCGAACGGGAGGAAGTGGTCGCGCATGCGCAGCTCAGTTGCGGATCGCGTCGCCGGCCGCCAGCGGCAGCTCGTGCGGCCCGGTCAGCGCACGCTCGCCGCGCGGCGACGACTTCCGCCCGGCGACGTGCGGGCGCACGAACCGGCACTCCGGCACCAGCGCGACCAGCGCCGCGCGCACCCTGTCCGCGTCCGGCCCGGCGTCGGTCTCGCCCGCGGCGTCGAGCAGGTGGTTGACGCCGTCGACCACGTCGGCCCAGGCGTGCGGCTTGATCTTGCCGATGACCACCTTGGGGTGGCGGGTCTTCTCGACGTGCTCGGCCGCGGTCGACAGCTCCTCCATCAGCTTCTCGCCCGGGCGCATCCCGGTGAACACGATCTCGATGTCGTCGCCGGGGCGCAGCCCCGACAGCGTGATCAGGTCGCGCGCGAGGTCGACGATCTTCACCGGCTCGCCCATGTCGAGGAGGAAGATCTCGCCGCCTTCGCCCATCGCGCCGGCCTGCATCACGAGCTGGCTGGCCTCGGGGATCGTCATGAAGTAGCGGCGCATCTCGGGGTGGGTGACCAGCACCGGGCCGCCGGCGGCGATCTGCTGGCGGAAGATCGGGACCACGCTGCCGGCCGACCCCAGCACGTTGCCGAACCGCACGGTGACGAACCGGGTCGCCGAGCGCTGCGAGAACGCCTGGAGGTAGATCTCGGCGACCCGCTTGGTCGCGCCCATCACCGACGACGGGTTGACCGCCTTGTCGGTCGACACCAGCACGAAGCGCTCGACCTGGTAGCGGTCCGACAGGGTCGCGACCACCCGCGTGCCGCCGACGTTGTTCTTGACCGCCTCGCCCGGGTTCCACTCCATCATCGCGACGTGCTTGTGCGCGGCGGCGTGGAACACGATCTCGGGCCGGGTGCGCTCGAACACGTGCGCGACCCGATCCATGTCGCAGACGTCGGCGATCCGCGGGTCGCACAGCACGCCGGGGAACGCCGCGGTGAGCTCGCGGTGGATCTCGAACAGCGCGTTCTCGAACCGCTCGATCAGCACGAGGCGCCGGGGGCCGAACCGACAGATCTGGCGGCACAGCTCCGAGCCGATGCTGCCGCCCGCGCCGGTCACCAGCACGACGCGGCCGCGCAGGCACGCGCTGACCACCGCCTCATCGAGCGTGACCGGCTCGCGGCCGAGCAGGTCCTCGATCGCGACCTCGCGGGCGCGCGACACGCTGACCTTGTCGCCCACGATCTCGTGCAGGCCGGGGATGATCCGGGTGTCGAGCCCCGCGTCGCGGCACAGCTCGGTGATCCGGCGCAGCTCGCCGCCGGTCGCGTTGGCGATCGTGATCAGCGCGCGCTCGACCCGCAGCCGGGCGGCGAGCGCGCCGACCTCGTGGGTCATGCCGAGCACCTGGAAGCCGCCGACGATCTTGCCGACCTTGAACGGATCGTCGTCGAGGAAGCCGACCGGCTCGAGGTGGAGGTCCGGGCGCTGCACGATCTCGCGGGCGACCATCACGCCGGCGTCGCCGGCGCCGATCACGAACACGCGGTGGCGATCGCCGTTGTGCGGGTGCCGGCGGCGCGCCTGCAGCTCGTGGTGCCAGCGCCACGCGGCGCGCGCGCCGATCAGCCCGACCAGCCCGAGCACGAAGTCCATCGCGAGCACGCCGAGCGGGATGATGCTGGTGGTGATCGGAAGCAGGTGCGCGATGCGCAGCCCGACGAGCACCGTCGACGAGATCGCGACCGCGGTCAGCACCCGCATCGCGTCGCGCATGTTGATGTAGCGCCACGCGATGCGCTCGACGCCGAGCCCGACGAGCGCGCCGTACTGCAGGCCGATCACGCACGGCCAGGTCAGCGCCGCGACCTTGAGCACGACGACCGGGATCTGGAACTCGAAGCGGAACAGCCAGGCGAGCCAGTACGCCAGCGACATCACGCCCAGGTCGAAGACCATCCGGATACTGCGGCCCAGGAACCGAGGCATTGGACCGTTAGTCGATAGCATCTCGCCTGGCGTTCAACCGCCGTGGTGAACGCTGCCTTGAGCCCCCCTTGGGCCCCGAGTTTCAGCAGCTTACATATGCGGAGGCGCCTTCGCGTCCGGGGAACGCCACGAGCGCGTGTGGCGCGCGCGACACACGAATGGCAATCGCCCGGTTTGGCCTTGCGATCGCCTCACGGGATCGGAGCTGGTAGCCTGGGCAGCTCGCCTTGCTTGGCTCCGCGGCCGCGCTATGCGGGAACGGCACGACCGCGGCGAACCAGGAGCACGCAGTGACGACCAGCATGCACCCCGCAGCGCCCCCCGACGGCGCCGTCGCGCTCTCGGTGATGATCCCCAACTTCAACTACGCCCGGTACATCGGCGAGACGATCGAGAGCGTCCTCGCGCAGGGTCCTCACGATGGCTCGCAGTTCGAGATCGTCGTGTGCGACAACGCGAGCACCGATGACTCGGTCCGCGTGGTCCGCGGCTATCGCGATCCGCGGATCCGGCTCGCGGTCAACCCGTGCAACGTCGGGTTCGCGGCGAACCTCGAGGGGGTCGCCGCGATGGCGCGCGGCCGGCGGATGCTGCTGTTGTCGTCGGACGACCGCATGACGCCCGGCGCGCTCGCGGCGTACGCGCGGCTCGAGACCGCGCTCGGGCCGCGCGCCGACACGGCGGTGTGGGGCTCGGCGACCGCGGTGATCGACTCGAAGGGCCAGCGCACCGGCGTGCAGTTCGATCCGGATCCCAAGTGCTGGCGCGACAGCCGCGACGAGCCCGAGCTGAGCAAGGCGGTGGGGTACCCGGTGCGCTCGCTCCCGGCGGCCGCGCTGCTCCGGCGCTCGCTCGAGCTCCTGCGCTCGCCGCTGCCGTTCCTGACCACGTGTTACCCCAGGGCGCTGCACGACGCGGTCGGCAGCTACGCCGGCGGACGGCTGATGAACCCCGACAAGTGGTTCCTGTGGAAGGTGCTGTCGGCCGCCGGGACCGCCTACAGGATCGATCACCCGCTGTTCGAGTACCGCGTCCACGACGCCGGGCAGGGACCGCAGGAGCAGCGCTCCGGCGCGCTCAAGCACCTCGCCGACGAGTACATCGCCACGTTCAACCTGCCCGAGGAGGTGCTGAGCAAGGCCGGCATCACGCGCGACGCGCTCGCCGCCGCGTTCATCGAGCAGGACATCGCGCTGCGCGGGCTGGTCGCGCTGTCCCAGGGCCGCCGAGCGATGGCGCGCCGGGGCATCGACTTCGGCCGCGCCGCGTACCCCGAGCTGCTGCGCGCCAACCGCAAGGTGTGGGCGCTGCGCGCCCTGCTCGCGCTGGGGCCGGTCGGGACGCGGGTCGCCGCGGCGCTGCGCGAGCGGATCGAGCGCCGGTGGAAGGAGCAGGAGAGCCGGTCGAGCGAGTCCGCGCGGTGAATCGAGCGAGAATCGTAGCTTGCCGCGCAACGCGGTGTCCGTCACGGCGTGTGCAAGGCGTGCGCATTGAACGGTGCGGTCGGGCGCGACAACCAACCGTCCGGTGAACGTCTTCTTCCCGATGGCCGGTCAGGGAGCTCGGTTTGGGCACCGGTTCAAGCCGTTCCTGATGCTCGATGACACGACGTTCATCGAGGCGGCCGTGCAGCCGTTCTGCCGGTTCGCATCGCAGCTCTCGCGGCTGGTGTTCGTGTACCTCGAGGACCAGGAGCGCGCGTTCGAGGTCAGCAGCCGGCTCACCGCGATGTTCGCGGACCTGCCGGCCGGGGTGAAGATCGAGACCGTACGGCTCGATGCCCCGACCCGCGGGCCGGCGGAGACGATCGCCCGCGCGGTGGCGCGGCTCGGCGCGCGGGGCCCGGCGATGGTCTGCGATTGCGATCACAGCCTCGAGGTCGAGCCGCTGTTCGCCGCGTTCGGCTGCTCGCGCAGCGAGACCGGGGGCAGCGCCCTGCGCGGCATCGACCGGTTCGATGCCCTGCTCCCGGTGTGGCCGCTCGATGGCGAGGACGTCGCGGCGTGGTCGGTCGCGCGGGTCGACTCCGACCGCGTGCTCGCGGTCGCCGAGAACCAGGTCCCGCCGGGCGCGGGCGTGGCGATGGGGGTGATCGGCTGCCACGGCTTCCCCGACATCGCGACCGTCGCGGCGCGCGCCGAGGCGTTGCGCGCGACCAACTTCTCCGACCTGATCGCCGCCATGCTCGCCGAGGGCGGTGTCGTACGCGCGGCCCGCATCGAGCGCGCCCGCTTCTTCGGTGACCCGGCGCGCCTCGAGACCGCCAGAACAGGAGCCAGGACAGAACGATGACGCCCGATATCAAGATCTTCGCCGACGGCGCCGTGCTGGACGACGTCCCCGGGCTGCTCGCCGGCGGCAAGGTGAAGGGGTTCACGACCAACCCGACGCTGATGGCCAGGGCGGGGGTCCGGGACTACGAGCGGTTCGCGCGGCGGTTCCTCGACGCCGCCGGCGGCCTCCCGGTGTCGCTCGAGGTGTTCGCCGACGACGTCCCGAACATGATCCGCCAGGCGCGGATCCTCGCGAGCTGGGGCGACAACGTCTACGTCAAGGTCCCGGTGACCAACACCGCCGGAGAGACCACCGCCGACGCGGTCGGCCGGCTCGCCTCGGGCGGCGTCAAGCTCAACGTCACCGCGGTGTTCACCCGGCAACAGATCGACGGCCTGCTGCCGCTGTTCGACGCGAAGACCCCGGCGATCGTCTCGATCTTCGCCGGGCGGATCGCCGACGCCGGCGTCGATCCCCAGCCGACCGTGCGCCACGCGGTCGAGCGCGTGCGCGGCCGGCCGAACCTCGAGATCCTGTGGGCGAGCTGCCGCGAGATCTACAGCGTCGTGCTCGCCGCCCAGGCCGGCTGCCACATCATCACCGTGCCCAACGACATGCTGGGCAAGCTCGGCGGGCTCGGCCGCGACCTGGACGCGGTGTCGCTCGACACCGTGAAGATGTTCTACACCGACGCCAGGGCGTCCGGCTTCCAGCTGTGACCGATCCGATCACCATCGTGTTCCCGATCGCCGGCACCGGTGCGCGCTCGGGCTTCAAGTTTCGCCCGTTCCTCGAGCTCGGCGGCGGGGCCTCCGGTGGGACGCTCGGCGGGACCTTCATAGAAGCCGCGGCCCGGCCGTTCCGCGCCTGGTCGCACGCGATCCGCCGGCTGGTGTTCGTGTGCCTCGAGGAGCACGACGCCGAGCACGCGGTGACGGCGCGGCTCGCCGCGATGTTCGCCGACCGGCCGCACCAGGTCGTCCGGCTGGCGAGGCCGACCCGCGGCCCGGCCGAGACCGTGATGCGCGCGCTCGACGCCGCCGGCATCACCGGCCGCGTGATCGTGTGCGACTGCGATCACTCGATCGACGTCGACCCGCTGTTCCGCGCGATCGGCGATGGCGCCGCCGACTGCATCCTGCCGACCTGGAAGCTCAAGGGTGAGGACCTCCGGGCGTGGAGCGTCGCCGCGGTGTCCGACCACCGGGTCACCGGGATCGCCGAGAAGCGGCTGCCCGACGGCAACGGCGAGTTCGTCGGCGTGATCGGCTGCTCGTACCTCGCCGACGTCCGGCGCGCCGCGCAGCTGTTCGAGCCCGGCCAGGACGCCTACCTCTCGGACGTGGTCCGCAAGCTGATCGCGCGCGGCGATCGGGTGATCGCGGTGCCGATCGAGGAGGCCGAGTTCTTCGGCGATCCGCGCAAGCTGCGCACCGTGCGCGCCCGGCACAACGTCCGGCTCGGCAGCATTTTCTGCGACATCGACGGCGTGCTGGTCGAGCACGAGGACGTGCCGGACTACACCCGGCCGCTGCGCCCGCTGCCCGGCGCGATCGAGCGGCTGCGCGAGTGGAGGACCGAGGGCTACTTCATCGTGCTCACCACCGCGCGCGACGTCGCCAGCGAGGCCGCGCTGCGCGCCGCGCTGGACGCCGCCGAGCTGCCGTACGACCAGCTGGTCGTGGGGCTGCCGAGCGGGCCGCGGTTCCTGATCAACGATCGCAAGCCGTCGGCGCTGCTGGTCAGCCAGGCCCACGCGATCGAGGTCGAGCGCAACCAGGGCATCCAGCACCTGTCGATCAGCCAGTCGTACCCGTCGGTGCTGCGCCGGTTCAAGGGCGGGTCGTTCGCCGAGACCCTGCTGGTCGAGGACGACGAGAAGCTGTTCGTGCGCAAGCGGGTGACCAAGCGTGAGAACCTGACGCTCGGCTACGCCAAGCTCAAGAACCAGTACCGCACGCTGGAGCGGTTCTCGCGGATGAGCCCGGACCTGGTCGCCGGGCTGTACGGCGAGCACGACAACACGATCGAGTACTACTACGACATGGAGTACCTGCCGGGCCACCGCCTGCTGTCGGAGTGCGGCAACGGCGAGCGCAGCGCGGCGCTGGCCAGCCTGCTCGGCGTGCTCGGCGAGCGGGTCTACGCCGGCGCATCGCGGCTCGGGCGGTCGGGCACCGACTGGCTCGAGTCGCACCTCGCGTCGAAGATCTACGCCCGGCTCGACGCCGTGATCGCCCACCCGCGGCTCGCGCCGCTGGTCGGCGCGCGCGAGGTCGTGATCGACGGCATCGTGTACCCCGGGCTGCGCCGCCTGCTGGCGCGGGTGTCATCGCCGGCGGTGATCGGCAAGCTCGCGCCGGGCGCGTTCTGCACCGTGCACGGCGACCTGACGTTCGAGAACGTGCTGTACGCCCGGGGCGACGTCCGGCTGATCGACATGGACGGCGCCGACTTCGTCGATGCCCCCGAGCTCGACCTCGGCAAGCTGTTCCAGTCGATCGTCGCGCAGTACGAGGACTGGGCGCACTCCGATCGCACCTTGGTCGATCCCAGGGGGGGGGGGGGGGGGGGGGGGGGGGGGGGGGGGGGGGGGGGGGGGGGGGGGCCCGCCCCGCGCCGGCCGGCCGCGCCCCCCCCCCCCCCGCCCCGCGCCGCCCCCCCCGCCCCCGCCCCCCCCCACC
>JBGQCL010000084.1:0-30356 GCA_041495365.1 Kofleriaceae bacterium
CCACCGCGCCCGGCGTCAGCCCGGTCTCGGCGCGCGGCGGCACCGCCCGCCCCTCGCCGGCCGCGTCGCCGCGGGCCACCCCCTGCACCGGCCGGGACCCCGTTCGTCGCACGGCTCCGACCACCTCGCCGTGCTCGTCGAGCAGCAGGGCCGGAGTCGTCGCCTCGCGGCCGGTGACGCGCGCCGGGCCTGGTCCGCTCACCGCCGGCCGATCCGCCTCCCGCACCCCGGCTCCCGATCCGCGTTCCGCCGCCCGATCCCCCGGCGCGCGGGTGCCGGCCGGCGTGTCGCGCTGGCCTCCGCGCAGCGCTGCGGTCACCGCCGGCCGCTGCACCGCGGTCTGGTCGCGCGCGTCGCCCCCCAGCTCGGCCCCCGTGCGGTGCGCCGCCTCGGCGACCACCGCGCGACACCCCGCGCACGCGCCGATCCGGTGCTCGATCGCCGCTCGCTCGGCCGGCGCGAGCTGGCCGCCGACGTACGCCAGCGCCTGGTCGGCGGCGATGCACGCCGCTTCTCCCGAGCCGCAGGTCTGGCCGGCCACGCCATGATCGTGCGCGGCGGGCGTCGCGTCGTCAACCTCGCCCGTCGACACCGGCCGCGCCACGGCGGCGTCCCGGGGGGCGTTTGGGCGAGCGTTTGGGCTAGAATGGGCCCGTGCCGAACCCGCAGTCCGGAACGATCCTGGGCGCGTATCGCGTCGAGGGCACGATCGGCTCGGGCTCGATGGGCGAGGTGTTCCGCGGGATCGACACCGGGCTGAACCGCCGGGTGGCGATCAAGCTGCTGTCGGAGAAGCACCGCGACAGCCCCGAGCTGCGCCAGCGGTTCGTGCGCGAGGGCCGGGCGGTCGCCGCGATCAGCCACCCCAACGTGGTGCAGGTGTTCGCGACCGGCAGCTACGACGACCGGCCGTACATCGCGATGGAGCTGCTCGACGGGGCGGACCTGGGCTCGATCGTCGAGCGCAGCGGCCGGCTCGACTCGCTGGCGGCGGCGCACGCGGTGCTCGACGGGGCCCAGGGGCTGGCGGCGGCCGCGCGCGCCGGGCTGATCCACCGCGACGTCAAGCCGTCGAACCTCGTCCGGCTGTCGGACGGCAAGGTCAAGGTCACCGACTTCGGGCTGGCCAAGCCGGTCGATCCGGGGAGCGAGCCGGCGCTGACCGCGATGGGGGTCGTGGTCGGCACGCCGGACTACATCGCGCCGGAGCAGGCGCGCGGCGAGGCGATCGACGAGCGGGTCGACATCTACGCGCTCGGCGGCACGCTGTACTTCCTGCTGACCGGGATGCCGCCGTTTCGCACCGGCAAGCCCGCCGAGGACAAGTACCTGAAGGTCGTGGCACGCCACCTGCGCAACCCACCGCCCGACGCGCTGGTCGCCCATCCGGGCTGCGATCGCGAGCTCGCCGAGCTGACGCGGGCGATGATGGCGAAGCGGCCGGCCGAGCGGCCGAGCTACGACGAGCTGATCGCGCAGCTGTCGCGGATCGTCGGCCGGCTCGATCCGGCGGCGGTGCCGCTGTTGATCGCGGCGCGCGACCGCTCGCGGCCGATCCCGCTGCCGCCGGTCGAGCGGCGGTCCGACGAGCCGGTGGTGGCCGACGGGCCCATCGGCGAGCCGGCGATGCCGCGCGCCGGGCTGCCGGGCTGGCTGGTCGCGCTGACGTTCGTGTGCATCGCGCTGTTCGTCACCGGGCTGGTGGTCTACCTGCGGAGCGGCCGCGGCGCGGCGAGCAGCGCAGCGCCGGCGCACCGCCCGGACCGGGTGGCCGCCCCGGCGGGCAGCGCGGCCGCGCCGGCGACCCCCGACGTCACGTTCCGGGTCAAGAAGCCGCTCCCCGACCACTGACCGGCTATAGTGCGCCCCCCCATGACCGACGTCGATCGACTGGTCGAGATCATCACGCAGCGAGTCCAGGAGCGGCTCGGCGCGCCCGGTGGGCAGAGCGCGCCCGGCAAGCTCGCGCTGGTGCCCCGCGACCGCGGCGAGTGCAACGACGACTCGGCGCCCGGCGAGGACTGTGCGAGCTGCGGGGTGTGCGTGGTGCGCCGGCCGTGGTCGGTGCGCGCGATGGAGGGCGCCGGCGCGATGCGGGTCGGCGCCGCGCCCGGCGTCGGCGCGGTCCCGGCCGATCTCGCCAAGCTGATCGATCACACGCTGCTCAAGCCGGAGGCGACGCGCGACGAGGTCGTCAAGCTGTGCGAGGAGGCCCGGCAGCACCGCTTCGCGTCGGTGTGCGTCAACACGACGTGGGTGCCGCTGTGCAAGGCGCTGCTCGCCGGGACCGACGTGATGGTGTGCGCGGTGGTCGGGTTCCCGCTGGGCGCGATGGCGCCGCAGGCCAAGGCCTACGAGGCGCGCGAGGCGATGCGGCAGGGCGCGCGCGAGATCGACATGGTGCTCAACATCGGCGCGCTCCGGTCGCGCGACTACGAGACCGTGTTCGAGGACATCTGCCGGGTGGTCAAGGCGGCGGCGCCGGCCCGGGTGAAGGTCATCCTCGAGACCAGCGCGCTCGACACCGAGCAGAAGATCACCGGCTGCACGCTGGCCAAGCTCGCCGGCGCCGCGTTCGTCAAGACCTCGACCGGGTTCGGCAAGGGCGGCGCGACGGTCGAGGACGTCGCGCTGATGCGCCGGGTGGTCGGCCCCGACGTCGGGGTCAAGGCGTCGGGCGGTGTCCGGACCGCGGACGACGTGATCAAGATGGCGCAGGCCGGCGCCAGCCGGATCGGCGCGTCGGCCTCGGTCGCGATCGTGACCGGCGCCACCGGCGACGCGGCCAGGGACAAGGCCAAGGGCTACTAGTCGGTGCGGCCGGTCCAGCTGATCCGCAAGAAGCGCGACGGCGGCGTGCTCGACGACGCCGAGATCCGCGCGTTCATCGCCGGCGTCACCGACGGCAGCATCCCGGACTACCAGGTCGCCGCGATGCTGATGGCGATCTACTTCCGCGGGCTCGACGACCGCGAGCTCGCGAGCTGGGCCGACGCGATGACCCGCTCGGGCGACGTGATCGACCTGTCGCGGATCGCGCGGCCCAAGGTCGACAAGCACTCGACCGGCGGGGTCGGTGACAAGATCTCGATCCCGCTGGCGCCCGCGGTCGCCGCGTGCGGGGTCGCGGTGCCGATGGTGTCGGGGCGCGGCCTCGGCCACACCGGCGGCACGCTCGACAAGCTGGCCGCGATCCCGGGGTTCCGGGTCGACCTGCCGGTCGAGCGGTTCGCCGCGCAGGTCGACGCGCTCGGCGCCTGCCTGATCGGCCAGACCGCGCGGATCGCGCCGGCCGACGGCCGGCTGTACGCGCTGCGCGACGTGACCGCGACGATCGAGTCGCTGCCGATGATCGCGTCGTCGATCATGTCGAAGAAGCTCGCCGAGGGCATCGACGGGCTGGTGATCGACTGCAAGGTCGGCCGCGGCGCGTTCATGAAGACGATCGAGCGCGCCCGTGAGCTGTGCGGGCTGCTGCGCGGGATCGGCCAGCGCGCCGGCAAGCGCGTGACCTGCGTGCTGACCGACATGAACGCGCCGATCGGCCGGACGATCGGCAACGCGCTCGAGATCCGCGAGT
Organism: Kofleriaceae bacterium; assembly: GCA_041495365.1. Lineage (GTDB taxonomy): Bacteria > Myxococcota_A > Polyangia > Haliangiales > Haliangiaceae > JABFXX01. The sequence continues at coordinate 3,581 of JBGQCL010000084.1, forward strand.
CGATCGAGATCCTGCGCGGCGGCGGCCCGGTCGATACCCGCGAGCTCACCCATGTGCTGGGCGCCGAGATGCTGGTGCTCGGCGGGGTCGCGCGCGATGCGACCGACGGCCGCGCCCGGATCGAGCGCGCGCTGGCCGACGGCAGCGCGCTCGACGTGTTCCGCCGGCTGGTCGATGCGCAGGGCGGCGACCCCCGGGTGTGCGACTCGCCCGGCGCCGTGCTGCCGCGCGCGCGGTCCCGCGACGAGCTGACCCTGCCACCGGGGCGGATCGCGGCGATCGACAGCGAGGCGCTCGGCACCGCGGCGGTGCTGCTCGGCGCCGGCCGGCGCACCACCGACGACGTGATCGACCCGGCCGCCGGCCTGGTGATCGACGCCTACGTCGGCGAGCGGATCGAGCCCGGCGCGCCGCCCCAGGTCATCCTGTGCCACGACCTGGCGCCCGGTGACAACCGGCTCGGCGAGGCGCGCGAGCTGATCGAGAAAGCGTTCACGATCGACACGTCTTCTGGGCCGGCGCCCGCGCCGCCCGGGTCGCGTATCCTGGAGATCCTGCGATGACCGATCCGGATCTCCACGAGCGCATCCAGACCGCCGCCGAGGCGGTGCGCGCCCGCGCGGCGCTGGCGCCCGACCGCGCGCCGCAGGTCGGGCTGATCCTCGGCTCGGGCCTGGGCGGGTACGCCGACCGGCTCGCCGGCGCCACGGCGATCCACTACGCCGACATCCCGCACTTCCCCCGGTCGGACGTCGCCGGGCACGCGGGCCAGCTGGTGATCGGCGAGCGCGCCGGCGCGCGCTGCGTCGCGATGCAGGGCCGCGTCCACCTGTACGAGGGCCACAGCGCCGCCACCGTGGCGTTCCCGGCCCGCGTGCTGGTCGCGCTCGGTGCGCGCGTCCTCGTCATCACGAACGCCGCCGGCGGGGTCAACCCGGCGTGGCCCGCCGGCACGCTGATGCTGATCCGCGACCACCTCGATCTGCTGCGCGACCATGCGCTGCGCGGCCCCAACGACGACCGGCTCGGCCCGCGGTTCCCCGACATGACGGCGGCGTATGCCCCCGAGCTGCGCGAGCGGGTGCGCAGCGCGGCGGCCGGCGCCGGGATCGCGCTCGCCGAGGGCGTGTACGCCGCGATGCCCGGGCCGACCTACGAGACCCCGGCCGAGGTCCGGATGCTGCAGGTGCTCGGCGCCGACGCGGTCGGGATGTCGACCGTGCCCGAGGTCTGCGTCGCGCGCCACATGGGCGCACGCGTGATCGGCATCTCGTGCATCACCAACCAGGCCGCCGGGATCACCGGCGAGCCGCTGTCGCACGACGAGGTCACCGCGACCGCGGCGCGCGTGCGCACGACGTTCGAGGCGCTGCTCGACGCGGTGCTCGCCGCGCTGGTCGCTCACCGCGAGTTGGGCGAGCTCGGCGCATGACCGACCGGTCCGAGCCCGCCGCCGACGCCGCGCTGGAGGCGGCCGCCCGCGACGCCCGGCGCCGGGCCCACGCGCCGTACTCGAAGTTCCAGGTCGGCGCCGCGGTGCGGATGACCGGCGAGGTCTTCGGGGGCGCCAACGTCGAGAACGCGTCGTACGGGCTCGCGATATGCGCCGAGCGCACGGCGGTGTTCGCCGCGGTGCTGGCCGGCGCACACCGGCTGGAGGCGGTCGTGGTGTGCACCGACACCTCGCCGCCGTCGTCGCCGTGCGGGGCGTGCCGCCAGGTCCTCCTCGAGTTCGCACCCGACCCCGCCGCGGTGACGGTGACCGCGATCAACCCGCGCGGCGACCGCCGGAGCTGGACGCTGGCCGAGCTGATCCCGGACGGGTTCTCGGGTAAAGAGCTACCATGACGGCGACGACGTCGACCGGCGACCGTGATGACGAGCTGGTGTTCCGCGGCGGAACGATCCTGACCATCGACCCGGCGCACCGCGTGCTGACCGGCGACGTCGCGTGCCGGGGCGGCGCGATCGTCCAGGTCGGCGGCGGCTACACGCCGGTGACGCGCGACTACACGATCGTCGACTGCGCCGGCTGCGTGGTGATGCCCGGCCTGGTCCAGGCCCACGTCCACACCTGTCAGACCCTGGCGCGCGGCCGGGCCGACGACCTCGAGCTGCTCGACTGGCTGCGCACCGTGATCTGGCCGTACGAGGCCGCGCTCGACGAGGCCGCGCTGACCGCGAGCGCCGAGCTGGCGTGCGCCGAGCTCCTGCTCGGCGGGACCACCGCGATCCTCGACATGGCGACCGTGCACCACACCGACGCGGTGTTCGCCGCCGCCGAGCGCGCCGGGATCCGGGCGACGATCGGCAAGGCGATGATGGACGCGCCGGACCCGCAGATCCCGCCCGGACTGCGCGAATCGACCCGGGCGTCGCTCGACGAATCGGCCGCGCTGATCGCGCGCTGGCACGGCGCCGCCGGCGGCCGGCTGCGCTACGCCTACGCACCGCGGTTCGTGCTGTCGTGCACCGACGACCTGCTCCGCGAGGTCGGCGCCGAGGCCCGGGCGCGCGGCGTGCGGATCCACACCCACGCCAGCGAGAGCCCGGGCGAGGTCGCGCTGGTCCGCCAGCGGTTCGGCAAGGACAACATCACCGTGCTCGACGAGCTCGGCCTGCTCGGCGCCCACTGCTGCCTCGCCCACTGCGTCCACCTGTCGGCCGACGAGCGCCGGCGGCTCGCCGAACGCGGCGCCCACGTCTGCCACTGCCCGTCGTCGAACCTCAAGCTCGCGTCGGGGATCTGCGACGTCCCCGCGCTGATCGCCGCCGGGGTGTCGGTCGCGATCGGCGCCGATGGCGCGCCGTGCAACAACAACCTCGACGGCCTGCTCGAGCTCCGGCTGACCGCGCTGCTCCACAAGCACCGCGCCGGCCCGCGCGCGCTGCCCGCGCCCGAGGTGGTCCGGATGGCCACGCTGGGGGGCGCAGCGGCGCTCGGCCTCGCCGACCAGATCGGCTCGCTGGAGCCCGGCAAGCGCGGCGATGTGATCGCGATCGACGTCACCGCCATCCACACGGTGCCGACCGCCAGCCCGTGGTCGGCGATCGCCTACGCCGCGCACGCTGGTGACGTCCGCCACGTCGCGGTCGACGGCGCGCTGATCGTGCGCGACGGCGAGCTCGGCACGCTGGAGCGGCCCCGGGTACGCGAGCGCGCACACGCCGCGGCGGCGCGGCTGTTTCGCTGACCACCCCCCGGGAGTCCATGAAGCTCTGACCCGGTGTTTTGCTAGACGTTTCTGGGGGTACGTGGTAGACCGCGACCACGTTCGTTGATCGTCGGCGGTGAGCCGTTCAGTCAGGGCGCCGTGGCCGCGGTGCGGTCCGAAGACATGCCCCACCTGGCTCCAGGGGCTGCCGTGCTGGATCCGGAGCCGCGAGCGAGTCGAGAACCATGTCGAGCCGTCTGTACGTTGGAAACCTGCCCTACCACGCCACCGAGGACCTGATCACGCAGCACTTCTCCGCCGCCGGCGAGGTCAAGGCGGTCAACCTCATGATCGACCGGATGAGCGGTCAGTCGCGTGGCTTCTGCTTCGTCGAGATGGCGAGCGCTGATGCCGCCCAGAAGGCGATCGCCGAGCTCGGCGGCAAGCAGCTCGCCGGCCGGGCGCTGCGGATCGACATCGCCGAGGAGCGCCGGCCGGGCGGCGGCGGCGGCGGTGGCGGCGGCCGCGGCGGCGGCGGCGGCGGGGACGGGCGTAATCGCGATCGCCGGGGTGGCGGCGGAAGGTGGTGAACCCGGCGCTCGCCGGGCTCGTACCGTCGGTGTCGACCTCGCTCGGTGAGGCCTGGGCGCGCGACGTCGCCGATTCGCTGCGCGCGCAGACCCGCGGGCTGGTCGGGGCGTGGCCCGGGACGCTGCGCGAGGCCCGATCGCGGGTGCTGTGCGGCCTGCCCCCCGAGCGGCGCGCGGCGTTCGACGCCGAGGCGCTCGACGTACTGTCGCGCGCCGTCAACGACGCCGCACGGCAGTGCTGGGATGCCGTCGCCGAGCCGGATCTGGAGCCCTGACATGGCGAACACGAGCGATCAGCCCCGCGTCATGGGCCGCCCCGAACGGATCTTCGTATCGGTCGACTCCAGCACGGGGCGCTCCACGATCTCGTTCGCGCCCTCCGATGCCGGCACGCCGTTCCAGCGCGAGGGCGACGCCGACGGCTCGCACGCGATGCGCGACGCCCAGGCGATCGTCGCCCGCTACCCGGGCGCCACGATCCACGGCCCGCACTTCCACGCGGCGCCGACCCGCAACCGACCGCGCCGGCGGTCCTAGCGTAGATTTCACGCGTCCGGTGCCCGGGGTCACCCATGCCCGGCCGTGCCCGGCCGTGCCCGGCCCGGTGTGCGCCAAGCCGCGGTCCCGGCGGCGCGGTTTCGCGCTATCCTTGGGGCAGCCGCGATGCTGCTCACGCGCGACGAGATGACGTTCGACTTCGCCGGTGCCCGGCTGGAGCCCGGCCGCGACCGTGAGCTGCTGGAGTGGATGTTCAACCAGTTCCTGTACGGCGAGGTCACCGGGATCCAGGTCGGCCACTGGCTGTACGAGGCGCCCGACCTCGAGGCCGCGAGGTTCCTCGCCCGCCAGTCGCTCGAGGAGATGCAGCACATCGACAACTTCCTCCGGATCATGGCGATGCTGGGCTGCCGGCCGCGGCCGGCGCACGCCGCGGTCCGGTTCCTCGCCACCGGCATGATGGGCGGCTCGTGGGCCGAGCACGTCGCGCTCGAGATGGCGCAGGGCGAGGGCTTCGTGCTCCAGGCGTTCTACGCGGTGATCGACACGCTGGATCACAAGCCGTCGGTCGACATCCTGCGCCGCGCGGTCAAGCAGGAGGAGCGCCACGTCGAGTTCGGCGAGCAGCAGACCGCCAAGGCGATCGAGGGCAAGCCGTGGCTGCGCCGCCGCCTGCTCGGCCTCGCGCTGGTCTCGATGTGGGCCGTGCGCCGGCTCGCGCGCTACATGGAGCGCCGGCTGAGCAAGGGCAAGACGGAAGAACACCCGGTGATGAAGCACCTGCCGGCGTTCCTCGACCACGCCAACCGCTGCGCCGAGCTCCGGCTGCGCCGGATCGGCGTGCTCGATCGCCCGCTCGCCGAGCTGTCCGGCGCGTCGCGCGCGCGGCTGGTCGCCGAGGCCTACGGCGGCAAGCTGCTCGGCGGCCTGGGCTGGCTGGTGACCGCGCCGCTGCGCCTGCTGCCGCTGTGGCCGAAGAAGAAGCGGCTGACCGATACCTACCTGCAGGACGCCCACCTCACCGCGTTCGCCCTGCCCGCCGGCCCGATCGCCGACGAGGGCCAGCTGCAAGAGCCGTAGGCCGGCTGATGTATCACAGCGCCTCGGTCGATCCTTCCGCTGGCGGCAGCGAGCGGCGTGAGCTGGATGATGCTGCAGCCGGATCCGGGCCTGTCAGTTCTCGGCCGGCACGCCGGCGCAGTCGAGCCGGAGCGGCTTGATCGACACCAGCGAGGTGCCGAACACCAGCCGGGTGAGCTCGTCATCGGTGATCGGCTGCGACATGTGGGTCTGTACCAGCATCCACCGGCAGTGGTCCTTGACGTCCTTGCGCCGCGCCGGATCGCGGGCCTGGCTGTCGTCGAGGCCGCAGCTCTTGCCGTCGACCGGCAGGCCGTCGCGCGCGGCGAACCACCGCTTCTCGAACACGTGGGTCACCCGCATCGCCGCCTTGCCGGCGGAGACCCCGGGGCGCGCGGGCAGCGCCGCGTTGTAGTTGCCGACCCAGTACGCGACGGTCGCCGTGTCGGCGTGCCGCCCGACCAGGCCGACCCGGCGCTCCTCCAGCGTGCCGGCCGGCAGGTGCGCCTCCAGCACCTGCGCGTCGTGCCACTCGTCGGCGATGCCGGGGCCGAGCACCAGCGCCCCGCCGCTCTGGGCGGCGACCAGCGGATCGTGCGGCTCGCGGAACAGGCTGCGCGCCAGCACGCCGGATAGCTCGTCGCGCAGATCGCCCGACGCGACCTCGGTCTTGATCGGTCTGGCCGGCGGCGCATCGCCCGCCAGCGGTGGCCGGGCGAACGACAGGTGCTCGAACACCGCGACCCAGCGATCGCCGTCGCGCGCGTACAGCGCCGTGATCCGCAGCGGGATCACCACGGTGCGGTCGCACAGCCGGATCCGCCACGACAGCTCGTCGGACATCCAGCCCGCGGTCTGGTCGAGCGCGATCTGGATCTCCAGGTGCTTGGACCGGACCTCGGGCCGGCTCAGCCGATCGACCTCGATCGGCCATCGGCTCCCGGACGCGCCGGCCGTATACACGTCCTCGGGGCCAGCGCCGATCCGCAGCACGCCGATCCGCGGATCGATCATGCCGGTGGCGAGCTCGAGCGGCTCGTCGCGATCGTACGAGTTGAGGATGTCGTCCTGCAGCTCGTCGTACTGGCGGGTCAACCGGGTCTCCTCGTCGCGGCCTGGCCGGTCGGTCGACCCCGTCACCGGCCGCGGCGGCGGGCCCGGGCAGCCGGCGGCGAGCGCGGCCAGCCCGATCAGCGCGCGGCGCGCCAGGCGCATCGTCGTTCGCCTCCGGCCCGTCGTCCCCATCAGGCGATCGCCTCGCGATCGGCCGGCGTGTCGACGTCGTGGATCACCCCCGGATCGTCGACCTCGACGGCGACGACCCGCGCGGCGCGCAGCACCCCACGGGCGCCATCGGCGCGGTCGGCGCACGCGGCCAGCGCCGGCCACACCCCGCGCCCGATCAGCGGAGGATGCCCGCCGGTTCCGCGGAAGCGCGGCCGGGCGACCTCGGCGCCGCGCGCCCCGGCGTCGTCGAGCGCGCCGATCAGCCGGCGCAGCGTGCCCGCGATGACCGCCGGGTGATCGACCGGCCACAGCCACGCCGCGGCCGCCGGACCGCCCGCGATCGCGGCGAACCCGAGCGCCACCGAGCTCGCCATGCCGCGCTCCGGCGCGGGGTTGACCCGGACGCGCAGCCCCAGCTGCCGCGCATGCGCCTCGACCTGCTCGCCGAACGGCGCGCCGACCACGACGACGGCATCCACCAGCCCGACCGCCCATGCGGTGGCCGCGATCGCCGCCAGGTAGCTGCTGCCCGCCGGGTGCGGCAGCAGCGCCTTGGCGACGCCGCCCAGCCGCTGGCCCGCCCCCGCGGCCAGGATCACCGCCGCGATCCCCGGGCCCGTCGCCGCCTCCGTCATCGCGCCGCGGCGCCCCCGGCGCCCTCGGTGCCGCCGCCGGTGCCGCCCCCAGCACCGACCTCCGGGCGCACCGGCGCCCACGCCTCGACCGCCGGCACGCCCAGCCGGCGCACCGCGACCAGCTCGGCCGCGATCGCGACCGCGATCTCCTCCGGCGTCTCGGCGCCGACGTTGAGCCCGACCGGCGCGCGCAGCCGCGCCCACCGCGCCGCGCCGAGCTCGCCCTCGAGCAGCCCGCGGACCTCCAGCCGCTTGCGGAACCGGCCGACCTTGCCGCGGCTGCCGATCATCCCCAGGTAGCCCAGCTCGTCGCGCACGAACAGGTGCTCGAGCAGCCGCAGATCGATCGCGTGGTCGCGGGTCACGATCAGCGCGAAGTCGTCGACCGTGAACCCGCCGACCCGGCGCTCGATCTCGGCGACGTTGAACGACTCGATCAGCTCGGCCGCCCACGGCGCCGCGGCGTCGGTCGCCCCGGTCTCGCCGTCGTCGCACACGATCACGCGGAACCCGAGGCCGGCGAGCAGCGGCCCGACGTGGCGCGCGACGTGCCCGAGCCCGAGCACGATCGCGCGCTCGGCCGCGCCCAGCCGCTCCACCAGCACCCCGCCGGCGATCACTGGGTGGTGCGGCCGCGGATCGCCCGGCCCGGGCGCACGGACCTCCAGCGGCGAACCGTCCAGCGGCGTGGCCAGGATCCGCGGCGAGCGCCCGCCCGCCGTGACCAGCGCCTCGATCGCCGCGCGCGAGCCGGCCGCCGGGGTCACCACGACCTCCATCGACCCGCCGCAGCACATCGCCAGATCGCGCACCAGGTGCTGGCGCACCACGCGCGGCGCCGCGCCCGCCGCGACCTCGCGCCCCGCCGCGACCACGAGCTGCTCGATCCGCCCGCCGCCGACCGTGCCCCACTGCTCGCCGTCGGCGGTGACCGCCATCCGCGCGCCGAGGTGGCGCGGGGTCGAGCCATGAGCGCCGATCACGCACGCGATCGCCACACCCCGCCCCCCGTCCAGCGCGCGCAGCGCCTGGGTGAATACATCCGGCCGGGCCATCGATGGACTATACGTCAGGCCCGCGGCAGGCTCATCAGGTGCGCGATCAGCTCGCGCAGCCCCGCGCCCTCGGGCCGCTCGGTCACGTAGGCCGGCTTGTGGCTGAGCTCGTCCCACCACTGCCGGATGTTGGCGACCCCGACGGAGGACGGGAACCCGGCGAACATCGGCGCGTCGTTGAGCGCGTCGCCGACGTAGACGTACGGCGCCAGGTCGGCCGGAGCGCCGCCGAGCACCTTCTGGATCACGGCGATGCAGGCCGACAGCTTGTCGAAGTGCGGCGGCCCGAAGTTGACATGGACGCTCGACCGCACCGCGGTGAACCCGGCCTTGCGCAGCAGCGAGACGACCAGCTCCGCCTCGTCCTGCGACAGCACGACCTCCTCGTTCCAGTCGATCGCGAGATCGACTTCGCGGTACTTCGAGTCGCTCGACAGCCGCGCGCCCGGCACCCTAGACATCGCCTCGACCGCGGCGTCGTTCATCCGCCGCCGCCACTCGGGCAGGCTCGCCTGGGGCACGCCATACAGCTTGTGATGCCGCCGGCCTTCGCGGACGAAGGTCACGCCCCCGTTCTCGGTCACCACCGCGGCGACCGGCAGCATCTTCATGAAGGCTTGCCCCCAGCCCGCCGGCCGCCCCGTCACCATGACCACCGGCATGCCGGACGCGCTGAGCTGCTCGAGGGCCTCGTAGGTCGAGGCCTCGATCCGCTCGCCCGTCGTCATCGTGCCATCGATGTCGGAGAACAGCGCACGCACGGGGCCATGGAGGTCGGACAGCGGACGACTCATGAGGGCCGGTTCTTAATGCGAACCGGGCGTCATGTCCACCCCACCGGAGGCTAAGCGATCAACCGAAGCGTGACGTCATCAGCCGGTGCCCCGGGGAGCGCCGGAGCGTGAGCCGGCATCCGCATCGACCGATCGCGCTGGCGGACCAGCCAGTCCTCGAGATCGGGGGTGTTCAAGCGAACGATCCCGCCGACCTTGAATACCGGCAGGGGGTCACCGGCGCGGCGTGCCATGTACCTGCACCAACGCTCGGATCGACCCAGGGCCGTAGCGATTCCCTTCCACGTCTCGACGAAATTGGACATGCCATTACCTCCGTGAGCCGGCTGGGTTTGCAGAGGCTGTGCCGAGGTCCGACCGGTCTCCTAAGTCGTCGGAGAGACTGGTCCGTGAACGTCGCACCCACACCTCGCCGGAGATAGAAGCCCACCAGCGACCGACGCAAAACCTGACACAGTTGTCGCGAACTTGCCCCACCGCCCGGACCGCTCGTCGAGGCAACGTGAGCAGGCGACCTTCCTGGCAAATCTCCGGAATGTCAGGCGGCTCAGGGCAATCGCGACGGCGCGACCGGGCCGCGACAGGCGCCGTGTTCCAGGCGGCGCCATCCGCGCCCGATCCTGGGATGGTTGTGGCGGCACCTGCACAGGGCCGCTATGCTCGCTGCACATGCGCGGATTTGTGCGGCACTGCGCCGCTATCGGGGTGATCGCGTGCGCCACCGTCGCGCGCGCGCAGCCGACCGAGATCTTTCCGGTGTCCAAAGTACAGCGAGGACAGACCGGGTACGGCTTGACCACCTTCGCCGGGACCAAGCCCGAGCGCTTCACCTTCGAGGTCGTCTCGGTGGTGAAGAACTTCCTTCCAAAGCAGGACATCATCCTGGTCAAGTCGGACGACCCCAAGATGGCGGTGTCCGGGTTCTGGCAGGGGATGTCCGGGAGCCCGCTGTACATCGACGACAAGCTGGTGTGCGCGTTCTCGTACGGCTTCCGGTTCAACAAGGTCGCGCTCGGCGGCTGCACGCCGATCGAGTACATGAAGCACGAGGGCGACGCGGTCCGCCGCGGCAAGGTGGTCCAGGCGGCGGGAGTCGCTTACAAGACCGTGCAGCCGATGGCGGCCTCGCTCGAGGACTGGAAGCGGCTGACCCCGACGGTCGACGCCGCGGAGGCGATGGCGGCGCTCGGCCCGGTGCGCAGGAGCTGGCTGCTCCAGGCGCCGCTGCCGTCGCCGGTGGCCCGCCCGCCGGCGGTCGACGACCAGGTGATGACCGCGTCGGTGCCGCTGTCGATCGCCGGGTTCTCGGCGCCCGCATTCGGCCAGCTGCAAAAGGTGTTCGGCGATTCGAACATCGTGCCGATGCGCGCCGGCGGGACCTCCGGCACCACGGGCAAGCTCGAGGCCGGCCCGACCCAGTTCGTGCCGGGCGCGCCGCTCGCGGTCGACCTGATCCGCGGCGACATGAGCGCGGTCGGGATCTGCACGGTGTCGTACGTCGACGGCGACAAGGTGCTGTCGTGCGGCCACCCGATCTTCCAGTCCGGCGAGTTCTACGCGCCGGTGTCGACCGCGAGCATCCAGGCGGTGGTGCCGTCGGCGCAGAGCGCGTTCCTGATGGGGACCTCGATCAACGAGATCGGCTCGCTGGTCCAGGACCGCCAGGCCGCGATCGTCGCCGACACCGGGCTGCGCTCGCCGACGATCCCGGTCGACATCGCGATCACGAGCGGCACCGACAAGCACGTCGAGAAGGGCAGCTTCCACGTCGAGATCCTCAACAACAAGTTCCTGACCCCCGCGCTCGCCGGCGCCGCGGTGATGAACGCGATCAACTACTACCTGCCGGACAAGGACAACGTCACCGCGCGCGTCGAGTCGCGGGTCCAGCTCGCCGGCCACGAGCCGATCAACTTCGTCGACTACATCTACGCCAGCGACGGGGCGGCCAGCGTGATGGGCGCCGTGCGCGGGCTGCGCGTGCTGGTCCCGCTCCTGCTCAACCCCTACGCGCCGGTGGCGATCGAGCGGGTCGAGCTCAAGGTCGATCTCCGGTTCGAGGCCAACTACGGCGAGATCAAGGAGATCAAGATCCCGGGCTCCGAGCTGTCGGTCGGCCACAACGTGCTCCAGGTGCTGATGAGCACCTGGGACGGCAAGGACATCACCGAGGAGGTCCCGGTCGACGTCCCGGCGAACCTCGCCGGCGGCATCGTCCAGGTCGAGGTCTGCGCCGGGGACGCCGCCAAGCTCGACACGCCGCCGCCGGTCGACCTGCCGTCGCTGCTCCACGCGTTCCGCTCGCTGTTGCCCGGCAACATCTGGGCGGTGACGCTGTACCCGGCCGACGAGGGCGTCGCGCTCGACGGCAAGCTGGTGCGCGACCTGCCGCAGAGCGCGCTCGACAAGCTCCACCCGCAGAGCCACACCCAGCGCGCCCAGCTGTACAAGCCGATCACGCGCACCAGGTCTCCCTCCAAGCGCGTCGTCAACGGCTCGTCGTCGACGCTGGTCCACGTCCGCGCTCGCTGAACGCAAGCCGTACCAGGAGATCCGTCCCGTGAAAAGCCATCGATCCACAGGGGGCCTTCCCATGACCCCCCTCTGGGGGACCTCGCGGCAAAGCCGCGCGATTCACCCCTCCGCGCGTCGCGTCGCGCGGTTGATCCCCCTGTCCATCGCGTGCGGCGCCGTGCTGCTCGCGCTCCCCGCCGGCGCCGTCGTCACCGCGACCTGGGGCGTCGAGACCTACCCGCAGTGGGACGCCGGTGATGCGACCAGCGCGTTCATCACCTCGGCCGGCGAGCTCCGCCCCGGCTGGGACATCAAGCGCACGGCGCTCGAGGGCGACGCGGTGTGGAGCTCGCTACGGCTCGCCGACGGCAGCGTGCTGCTCGGCTCGGACGCCGGCGGCGCGATCTACAAGCTGTCGGGCGACGCCGCGAGCCGCCTGGTCGCGCTGCCCGGCGCGATCGCGGTGGTCGCGCTCGCCCAGACCAGCGACGGCGCGGTGTGGGCCGGCGCGATGCCGGGCAACAAGCTGTGGAAGATCGACGTCGCCGCCGGCAAGGCGACGCCGACCGGGCCGCTCGGCAAGGACAAGGACGTCGAGACCGTGTGGTCGCTGGCCGCGCTCGGCAACACGGTCTACGCCGGCACCGGCCCGTCGGGCAAGCTGTTCGCGGTCACCGGCGGCGCCGCCAAGGAGGTGTTCGCCACCGACGACAAGCGGATCACGGCGCTGACCGTGGCCAGCGACGGCGCGGTGTGGCTCGGCACCAGCGACCGCGCGCTGGTGTTCCGGTTCGATCCCAAGCTCGGCGAGGCGCGCGCGATGGCCGACTTCGCCGGCAACGAGGTGTCGTCGCTCGCCGCGTTCCCGGGCGGGGTGATCGCGGCGGCCAACGATCTGGTCGAGCAGCCGCCGCCGACCGCCAAGAGCGCGGCGCAGGTCGAGGCCGCCGAGAAGCCGACCGCCGCCAGGGGCCAGGTCGCCAAGCCGCCCGAGGTCGGCTCCAGGCCGGGCGCCGACAAGGATCCGGTCCCGGTGACCGACCTCGGCCGCAAGGGCGCCAAGAAGGGCAAGGGCGCGCTGTTCCGGATCGGCAAGGACGGACGGCTCGACCAGCTGCACGCGCTGACCCAGACCTACTTCACCTCGGTCGCGATCGGCCCCGACGGCGCGATCTACGCCGGGGCCGCCGACAAGGGCCGGATCTACATGGTCGACACCGACGACTCGATCGCCACCGCGTTCGACGTCGACGAGCGCGCCGTGTCGCAGCTGTGGATCGATCACGGCCTGGTATCGTTCACGACCGACGACGCGGCGGCGGCCTACCGCGCGACCGGCCGGGCCTCGCAGGCGCGCTACGTCAGCGACGTGTTCGACGCCAAGGCGGTGTCGCGGTTCGGCAAGCTGACCTGGGCGGCGTCCGGCAAGGTCAAGCTCGACACCCGCAGCGGCAACACCGCCAAGCCCGGCGTCGGCTGGAGCAAGTGGCAGGCGCCGACCGCGACCGGCAAGCTCGGCGGCGGCACCGAGGGCGGCAAGATCGCCAGCCCGGCCGGCCGCTACGTGCAGTTCCGGATCGGGCTCGAGGACGCGGCGGCCCGGGTCCGCCGGGTCACCAGCTACTACGTGCCGCAGAACCAGCCCACGGCGGTGCAGGACGTCTCGATCGAGATCGCGAACAAGGAGTCGCTGCCCACGCTCAAGGACTCGGCGGCCAAGCCGCGCAGCCCGACGCTGCGGGTCAAGTGGAAGATCGAGAACCCCGACGGCGACGAGACCAGCTACACGCTGGAGGCCCGGCGCGAGGGGGAGGCCAACTGGCGGCCGATCCAGACCGGCAAGGCCCCGCTGACCGCGACGTCCTGGGAGTGGAACACCGAGACCTACCCCGACGGCTGGTACCGGCTGCGGGTCACCGCGTCCGACGCCGCGGCCAACTCGCCCGACCGCGCGCTGACGTCGAGCCAGACCACGACGATGTTTGCGATCGACAACACCCGGCCGGTGATCGACGGCCTCACCGTGACCTATCCGCGTGCGCAGGCGCGCGCCACCGACGCGCTCAGCACGATCGCCGAGATGGCGTACTCGGTCGACGATGGGCCGTGGCAGATCGGGGCGTCGGCGGACGGGCTGTTCGACGACCTCACCGAGGAGCTGCGGCTCGATCTGCCTCCGGGCCTCGCGCGCGGCACGCACACCCTCGCCGTCCGGGTCGCAGACGCGGCCGGCAACATCGGCTCGGCCTCGGCGACGTTCGTCGTGAAGTAGCGTCGCATCACTTCCAGCCGTGCGCACGCGGCCGTAGAACGGGAACGGCTGATCGTCGGCCGCGCCGATCACGGCGGTGGGGCCGTCGGCGTCCGCCGAGCCGCGCGGCTGGAGCGGCGTGTACTCGTCGATGACGCTCGCGGTCTCGGGGCGGAGCGCCACGGCGTCCGCGGGGAGCCCCGCCTGGGTCAGGGCATCGACGATCTGCCAGCCGGCGGCCGGAAGGCAAGGCACGGCCGAAACCGGCCGGATCGGCGCGGCTGTCGACGGCAATCTCCGGAACGACGAGCGCACGGCCGAGCGCCCGCGCCCGATGGCACGCCCATCGGAACGTCCGCCGGCGCTGTGCGCGCGCTCGGCTGAACCGCCGTCTGGATGCCCGGCGTTGCGATGGTCCAGCCACCGGGAAACGATCGGCGACACCGCACCGACATCGTGCCGACGCCCCCGCGTCCTCGGCCGATACCGCGATTCACCCGCAGTGCCCACTCCTGTCATCATATGCTTTCATTTATGGATTCCCGATCTCACTTCGAGGAATAGCTATCAGAATCGTGTTCTACGCTGCGGTCTCCCCGGCATCAGATCGTACGGCGGCTGACAGCGAATTCCTCGCACGAGCGACCCGAGCTGACTTTCACCGTCCGTAACTGGCCGCCGAGCCAGTTGTTTGGGCGGGCACCTGTCAGCGGCGGTCATGCGGCCCCGCGATCTCCAGGTTCTTCTGGCCCCCGGCTGCGAGCATCGGTCATCGCGCCGCCGGTCTGGTCCTGTCTTACAAGGGCTTAGCCTGGACTACAGGCCGAGGCTCGACGGGGTGTCGTGATCCTGAGCAATCGACTTTCTGCGACGTGAGCCATCAAACCGAAAATTAAGTGTGAATACAATACAGCTTCATATCCGGAACTCCACCCTTGCATTGCGAGTCGATGTTGATACTGTCGTCACCCACGGGAGGTCTTGTGCATTCGAGATTGCAATCCTTATTGCCGCATCTCTCGGCGATCATCCTCGGTATTGGTGCTGGTAGCCCGGCTGCCTCGGCACAGCCCGGATCGGGCGATACGCCCCCCGCGGATGCGCAACCCGATAACGGTAATACGACTCCGGCGGCGCAGGCCGAGCCACCGGCAGCGGAGGTCAAGGCGTCGCCATCCGCCGACACCGGGACGATCTCGGGCACGATCCGGTCGGTCGACATGGACGCCCCGCTGTCGGGTGCGACGGTGACCATCGTCGGCACCGGGATCACGGCGACCACCGACGACGCCGGCCGGTTCCAGCTGTCCGCGCCGCCGGGACGCATCGTGCTGCGCGCCGACGTCACCGGGTTCCGCTCGGTGGAGCGGCCGATGACGGTCACCGCCGGCAAGACCGCGGACGTCGACCTGCCGATGACGCTCGACCAGCTGCTCACCGAGGTCGTGGTCGTCGTCGGTTCGCGAACGCCGCGCACCAACGTCGAGACCACCGCGCCGGTCGACGTGGTGACCGCCGAGGAGATCTCGCACGTCGGCAAGACCGAGACCGGCCGCATCCTGTCGACGCTGGCGCCGTCGTACATCTCGACGCCGCAGACCATCGCCGACGGCACCGACCACGTCGACCCCGCCGCGCTGCGCGGCCTGGGACCCGATCAGGTGCTCGTCCTGGTCAACGGCAAGCGCCGCCACAAGAGCGCGCTGCTCAACGTCAACGGCACGTATGGCCGCGGCACGGTCGGCACCGATCTCAACGCGATCCCCGTGGAGTCGATCAAGCGCATCGAGGTCCTGCGCGACGGCGCCGCCTCGCAGTACGGCTCGGACGCGATCGCCGGCGTGATCAACATCGTGACCAAGGACTACACCGACCTGCTCGACCTCACGTCGATGACCGGGGAAACCGCGTCGCGTGACGGCTTCCAGCTCAAGACCGGCGCGAACTACGGGTTCAAGATCGGCAAGAAGGGCTTCCTCAACATCACCGGCGACTTCCTCAAGAAGAATCCGACCAACCGCAGCGGGCAGTACAATGGGTTCATCTTCGTTCCCGCGCCCGCCGCCGGCGCCACGCCCGAGCAGATCGCGGCGGCCCGTGCGGCGGACCAGGCGCAGCTCGCCATGCGCGGCATGACCGTCGACGACTTCCGGATGCGGGAAGGCGAGGCCGCCGAGGAGTCGGCGATGGGGGGCTACAACCTGGAGATCCCGATCGACGACTCGACGACCTTCTACAGCTTCGGCGACCTCGGCCACCGCAACGGCAACGCGGCCGGGCTCAACCGGTTCCCGAACGCGACCACCCAGGTCGTGCCGAGTCTCCACGCCAATGGCTTCTTGCCGGAGATCCACAGCGACATCAACGACCTCGAGGTGACGGCCGGCGTCAAGCGCAAGGGCGACTGGACCATCGATGCCAGCATCACGCATGGCGAGAACTCGTTCCATTTCAACGTCGAGAATTCGAACAATGCCTCGCTCGGCGCGCTCAGCCCGACCTCGTTCGACTCGGGGATGCTGAGCGCCTCGCAGACCCTCGGCGACCTCGATCTGCTGCGCAAGATCGACACCGGCTCCCTCAGGTCGCTCGCGTTCGTGGCCGGCACCGAGGTGCGCTCCGAGAGCTACAAGATCACACCCGGCGACGACGCATCCTGGGAGTTCGGCCCTGGCAACGATCCCACCAAGGCCGTGACCGTCATGGTCAACGGCAAGCCCACTCCGACCGTCCCGGGCGCCCAGGTGTTCCCCGGCTTCCAGCCGAGCAACGCGGTCGACCGCAACCGCACCAACGTGGGCGTGTACGCCGGCCTCGAGTCCGAGATCGTCAAGGGCCTCAACGCGGACATCGGCGGCCGCTACGAGAACTACAGCGACTTCGGCAACTCGTTCACCGGCAAGGCCGCCGTACGCGTCCCGCTGGGCCGCGCGCTGGCACTGCGCGGCGCGGTGAGCACCGGATTCCGCGCGCCGTCGCTGCAGCAGCTGTGGTTCAACAACACGTCGACCGTGTTCATCGCGGACCCGGTGACCGGCGTGTTCAACCCCAACCAGACGCTGACCCTCAACAACGCCAACCCGATCGTCCGCAACGCCTTCGGGATCCCGGAGCTCAAGCAGGAGACCTCGCAGAACGCCAGCGCCGGCCTCACGTTCCGTCCGATCGACAACCTGTCGATCACCGCCGATGGCTACTTCATCCGGCTCAAGAACCGGATCACGCTGACCAACGCGTTCCAGGTCACCACGCCCGGCGCGGCCGGGATGGTGATCCGGCAGATCCTCGCGCCGTTCCCGGGCGTGACCAGCACGCAGTTCTTCGCCAACGCGGTCGACACCGACACGATGGGCGCCGACATCGTCGGCGACTACGCGATCAACACCGCGGCCGGCACGCTGCTGTTCAGCAGCGCGCTGAACCTGACCAGGACCGAGGTCAAGGCCGTCCACGCCCCGAAGCAGCTGTCCGACGCGTTCGCGAGCGTCAACCCGCAGGACTTTGCCAACCTCTACTTCGATCGGCTGGCGCAGAACCGGCTCGAGGACACCGTGCCGCACGTCAAGGGGTACGCATCGCTTCGCTACACCCTCCGGCAGCTGACGGCGATGGTCCGCGCCGACTACTACGGCCAGGTCCGCTACCGGCCGGTCGCGGTGGCCGACAGCCAGACCTTCACCCCCAAGACGCTGTTCGACGCCGAGCTCGGCTATCAGGTCACCAAGAACGTGCAGCTCACCGTCGGCGGCGACAACATCTTCGACACCTACCCGGACCTGAACCTCAAGGCCAACAACACCCTGAACGGCCGCCTGATCTACAACCGCAACGTCTCGCAGTTCGGCATGAACGGGGCGTTCTACTACGGCAAGCTCGAGCTGACGTTCTTCTGAGCGCGTCGCCGTGCGCCCTGGATGTCCGCCGCAGGACTGTGCCGTGAAGACCGCCGAGCCCACCGCGCCCGAAGAGTTCGGTCCGTACCTCGTGTACGAACGGCTCGGGGTCGGCGGCATGGCCACGGTCCACCGCGCAAAGAAGCGCGGGATCGCCGGGTTCGAGCGCGGCGTCGCGCTCAAGCGGATGCTGCCGCACCTGGCCGACGACGCCGAGTTCATCCACTCGTTCGTGCGCGAGGCCAAGCTCGCGTCGCTGCTCGTCCACCCCAACATCGCGCAGATCTACGACTTCGGCCGGGTCGGCTCGGTCTACTACATCGCGATGGAGCACGTCGACGGGTTCGACGTGCGCAAGATGCTGCGCTACAGCAACCGGCACAAGGATCCGCTGCCGCTCTCCGTGGTGCTCTCGATCCTGTGCGAGCTGTGCGACGCGCTGGAGCACGCCCACACGTTCGTCGACGAGCACGGCACGCCGCAGGGCATCGTCCACCGCGACGTCTCGCCGTCCAACCTGATCGTCGCGCACAGCGGGCACCTCAAGGTGATCGATTTCGGGATCGCCAAGGCCAACGCCCGCCAGCTCCACACCGAGAGCGGGCGGGTCAAGGGCAAGCTCGGCTACATGTCGCCCGAGGCGGTCAGCGGCCGTGCGTTCGGCCCGATGTCCGACGTGTTCTCCGCCGGCGTCGTCGCCCACGAGCTGCTGACCGCCCACCCGCTGTTCTCGGCCCGGACCGACTACGACACGCTGATCCGGATCCACGAGGCCGAGATCCTGCCGCCGTCGCGGCGCAACCCGGGCGTGCCGGCCGCGCTCGACGAGATCGTGCTCGCCGCGCTCAGCCGCGACCCCGATCGCCGGCTGCAGTCCGCCGGCGCGTTCCGCCAGGGGCTCGACTACGTCGCCGAGCAGGCCGGCATCCGGTGCTCGGCGCGCGACGTCACCGAGTGGCGGGCCCGGATCGCGACCTCCGACGATCCGTGGGGCTCGCGCAGCTCGCTGCCCGCGCCCGCCGCCGCGTCCCGCTCGTTCTCGTTCCCGGAGTCGCGCAACTCGAGCTCGCTGCCCGGCCTGAACCAGCGCGCGCCGTCCGAGCTGCCCGGGACGCGGCCGATGGCCGAGCCGCGCGCGAGCCGCAGCCTCGGCGCGGTCGACCCGACGGCCTCGACGACCCCGCCCGCGCCGTCCGCCCCGGCTCGCCCGGGCAGCGACGACGAGCGCGCGGTCGCCGACCTGACGTGGGGCTCCGACGTGGGGACCGCCGGGCCGCCGCACCCGCTCGTCGATCCGGATGCGGCGCCCGCCGCCCCGCCGCCGCCCGGGCCAGAGTTCGCCGCGCCGATCGGCGCCTCGATCGCCGCTGCGGCGGCGCCCCGCGGCCTGTCGCTGGCCCGGCTCGCGCTGGTCCTGCTCGGATCGGTCGCCGCGGTGCTCGCGGTGTACCAGTTCGCGCTGCGGCCCCGGAAGCCGGCCGCGCCGCCGCCACCCGTCGTGACGGCGATCCGGTTCGTCGTCCAGCCCCCCGACGCGGTGGTCGAGGTCGGCGGCAAGCAGGCCGGTCGCCAGTCGCCGTTCGAGGCCCCGCTCGGACCCGGCGTGTATTCGATCCGCGTGCGCAAGGACGGCTACAGGCCGTGGACCAAGGAGGTCACGCTGCGCGAGGGGGACCGGCCGACGATCCAGGTCGCGCTCGACCCCGGGACCGCGCTGCTCAGCGTGAGCTCGCAGCCGCCGGGCCTCGGCGTCCAGCTCGACGGCAAGCCGCTCGATCAGGTCACGCCGCTCGAGCTCCAGGTCGCGGCCGGGCCCCACGCGCTGGTGGTCACCAGCGCCGCGGGGATCACCTGGTCGCAGAACTTCACCGCCGAGGTCGACGGCAAGTACAGCTACGTCGCGCCGCTGACCGCGACCCGGCGCACCGGGGCCGCCGCGGTCGCAGCCGTGGCGAGACCTGCCCCGCCCGCCGCGCCGGAGCGAGCGGAGCGCGCCGAGCACGTCGAGCGCACGGAGCGCGCCGAGCACGTCGACCGGATCGATCGAGGCGATCGCAACGACCGCATCGGCGGCAAGCGGCCCGGCGCGGCCCCGGCGCGCGTCGCCGGCAAGGAGCCCGCCGAGCCCGAGATCCGCGCGCCCGAGCCGATGGCCGAGCCGCCGCCCACCAGGCCCGAACCGGTCGCGCCGCCGCCACCCGCTGCGCCGCCGGAGGCCCACCCCAGGCCGGCCGCACCACCAGCACCGCCGAAGGCAACGCCGCTGGTCGCGCCGAACGCGGTCACCAAGCTCGCGGGCGAGATCCCGGCGATGAGGGTCACCGGCGTGACCGAGTCGTCGGCGGACGTGGTCGCCAAGATGTGCATCGACGACCACGGCCGCGTGTCGTCGGTGAAGATCATCAGGGCGCTGCCGGAGATCGCCGACGAGCTGCAGCGCAGCCTGTCCAGCTGGCGCTACAAGCCGTACAGCAACGCCGCCGGCCAGGCCTCGCCGGCGTGCTTCCCGATGACGCTCCGGGTCGTGTTCAAGCGGGACTAGCGGTCAGCCGCCCGGGCCGGCCGGCAGGCGGGAGCCGATGTTGTGGACCAGCCGGTCGACCACCGAGTTGTCGCCGCCGAGCATCGACATGCCGACCATGATCATCGCCTCGACGTCGGCCGCGTCGATCGGGCCGGTCGTGTAACCCTCGCGCTTGGCGAGCGCGTTGGCGAGCCGCACCACGTTGCCGATCGAGGTCCGGTCCGAGCCGTCGTAGTCGCTGCAGTCGCGGATCGCGGCGGTGATCGCGTCCGGCAGCTTCCACTCGCTGGCGACCGCGACGCCGATCTTGCGGTGCGAGGTCTCGATGATCTGGGTCCAGCCGGGAAGATCGATCCAGCCCGGCGTCGCCCGCCCGAGCTTGCGGTCGACCTCGAGGATCATCGCGCCGAGCACCGGCTTGCCGATGTCGTGGAGCAGCCCCGCGAGGTAGCAGCCGTCGGGCTCGATGTTGCCGATCAGCGCCGCGATGTCGCGGGCGAGCAGCGCGACCACCACCGAGTGCTCCCAGACCTTGCGGTTGGCGTCCTTGAGCTGGCGGTTGCTCGACTCGAACAGCTCGTTGACCGCGTACTCGGTGATCAGCGTCTTGAGCTGGCGGGCGCCGATCCGCACCACCGCCTGATCGAGCGCCTGCGACGCGGTGCCCCGGCCGTAGCTCGCGGCGTTGGCGGCGCGCACCACGAGCAGCGAGAGCACCGGCTCGGCCTCGAGCTCCTTGACCAGCTTGCGGACGTTGAAGTCGGGGTCGCGCAGGATGTCGAGGCAGCGCTGCGGGACGGTCGGCATCGCCGGCAGCACGAGCCGGTTGTTGGCGATCCGGTCGAGGACGATGCGCTCGAGCTCGGAGGCGAGCTTCTTGGGCATGTCGGCTGACCCCATCGCTAGCCCCCGGTCTGCGCTTCCGCCCGGCTCGCGTAGAACGGCATCGCGGCGGTCTCCATGACCGCGCCCAGCACCTTCTTGATCTCCGGCGTGCCGACCAGCCGGAGCGCGATCCCGAGCTTCTTGGCCTCCTTGTCGCTGTCCATCAGCAGGCGGACGATCTTGTCGTTGCGCAGCGGGACCGCCGACAGGTCGAAGACCGTGTCGTCGTAGCAGGCCGACGCGAGCTTCTCGAGCGACTCGTGGCACAGCGTGCGCAGCCGGGTGAAGTAGCGGTCGATCTTGTCCTCCTTGCCGGAGAAGGCGGCGCACGCCAGCACGTTGCCGTCGATCGACAGCACGTCATCGACCTCGAAGTGCTTGGACAGGAAGTCGTCGACCGCGGCGGGCTCGAACGGCTTGTAGACCACATCGTTGAAGCCCTGGCCCTTGACGTCGCCGGCGTCGCCCGCCGAGCGCAGCGCGAGCGCGACCATCACGGCGTGGGGCTGGAGCGCGCGGAGCTGGTTCATCAGCGCCACGCTGTTGACGTCGGGGATCACGAGGTCCACGACGACGACCCGGTAGACCCGCTCCTGGCAGTGCTGGAGCGCGTCGCGCGCGCTGACGCAACCGTTCATCGACACGTGGGCCGGCAGCAGGCTGCGCAGCTTCTTGTGCACGTTCTCCATGTCGTCGACGACCAGGATGTCGATGAACTGGCGGCTCGCCGAGCTCGCCGGTCCGGCCGCGGCGGCGGGCGCCGACGACGCGACCGACGGGTTGGCCGCGACCGGCCCCGCGGCGCCGGCCTCGAGCCGCAGCGCCTTCAGGACCTTGCCGCGCAGCTCGTCGGGCTTGAACGGCTTGAGGATGTAGTCCTCGATCCCGAGCTTGACCGCACCGGCGACGATCGAGCGCTTGGACTCGCTGGTCAGCATGATCACCGGCGTGCGGTTGCCGGTCTCGCGCAGCGCCGTGAGCATGGCCGGCCCGTCCATCACCGGCATCGTGACGTCGAGCAGGATCAGATCGACCTCGATCTCCTCCAGCTTCGCCAGCCCCTCCTTGCCGTCCTCGGCTTGATCGACCTCGAACCCGAGCTCGGTCATCTGCTTGGTGATGATGCTCCGGATCGTGCTGGAGTCATCGATGGTCAAGATGCGTGGCATGGCGCGGATCGCTCCTGCGAGGTGGGCGAGGTGGGATCGACTGGCAACGGATGAGCACCGCTTGCCGATCGCGTTCGACCGAACCCGGTGAAAGTTGAGGCGTACCAGGTGGGCATGGCACCGCGGGTGTAAGGACACCGCCGGCGCACGGCGACTCACACGATCGCATCGACCGTCGAGATCACGAGGCTGATCGAGTCGCTGTCGAGCACGTGGTGGGCCCACGGCTGGGGTGCCGCGAACATGACGTCGCCATCGATCATCCGCGGCAGCCCGAGCGCCTGGTCGAGCGCCAGCTCGCGCTTGATCTGCCCGGCGGTCATGTTGACCAGCTCGCGCAGGAAGTCATCGATCATGGCGGCGTCGAGGCCGTCCTCGTCCATGCCGAGCATCGCGGCGGCCAGCGCGGCGCAGCCGCGGCGATCCGAGGACAGCGCGACGGTGATCGGACGCGCGCCCGGGATCGCCAGAGCCACGGTACGCCACCGGGCCACCGGTGTCGCCGGGTCGATCACGCGAAACCGCCGGCCGAGCATCGTGGACGTCACGCGCGACACCGAGTGGGCAAGTCGATCGGAGGCCAGGAGCAAGCTCACGGAGCTACGAGCTGACTCGACCAGCCGCCGCATCCGTTGAGCAAGCAGCTCCGCTCAATCGCGGCGCGCGGCGGCCGAACCGTCGCATGTGGACGATGAATGACGCGATCCTGGCAACCCGGTGTCAACCGCCGCGATGTGCGGTGCCATGCGCACCGCGCTCGCGGAGGCACGAGCCCAGCGATCGCGCCGCCCTGCGCCCGCGCGCACCGGCGCCCGGATGGCCGCGCGCTTGCAGCCGGAGGCCGCGATGAGTGATGACATGGCCGATGTCGTCCGCGAGTTTCTCGGGGAGAGCCGCGAGAACCTCGATCAGATCGACGTCGATCTGGTGGCGCTGGAGAACAGCCCGGACGACAGGGGCATCGTCGCCCGGATCTTTCGCACGATCCACACGATCAAGGGGACCTGCGGCTTCCTCGGGTTCACCCGGCTCGAGGCGGTGTCACACGCCGGCGAGAACGTGCTCAGCGCGCTGCGCGACGAGGAGATCGCCCCGACCCCGACGATGACCACCGTCCTGCTCGCGCTGGTCGACGTGATCCGCGCGCTGCTCGCCCAGATCGAGATGACCGGCGAGGAGGGCCACGGCGACTACAGCGTGCTGATCGACCAGCTGACCACGCTGTACCGCGGCGGGACCCTGATGCCGCCCCCGGCCGCCGAGCCGACGGCGGCCGACGCCGCCGAGCCGACGCCCGCCGCCGCCTGTCCCGAGCCGCTGCCTGCCGAGCCGCCCGCCGACGCCCCGCCGGCGCCCGCCGCTGCCACCGCGCCGGTCGCCGCCTCGCCTCCGCCGGCGCCGCCTCCCCCCCCCGCCTCCGCCGTGCTCGCCGCCCACGACCCGCCCATCGGCGGTGACTCGCCGGCCGGCGAGACCAGCATCCGGGTCGACGTGTCGCTGCTCGACAAGCTGATGAACCTGGTCGGCGAGCTCGTGCTCGCCCGCAACCAGATCCTCCAGCTCACCGGCAGGACCGGCGACGCCATGGTGACCAGCGCGACCCAGGCGCTCAACCTCATCACCTCGGAGCTGCAGGAGGGCGTGATGAAGACCCGGATGCAGCCGATCGGCAACATCTGGAACAAGTTCCCGCGCGTCGTGCGCGATCTCGCGCGGTCGTGCGACAAGCGGGTCGAGCTCGTGATGGAAGGCGAGTCGACCGAGCTCGACAAGACGCTGATCGAGGCGATCAAGGACCCGCTGACCCACCTGGTGCGCAACGCCGTCGACCACGGCATCGAGCCGCCCGACCGGCGGCTGGCGGCCGGCAAGCCTGCCCACGGCCGGCTGCTGCTGCGCGCGTTCCACGAGGGCGGCCAGGTCAACATCGAGGTCAGCGACGACGGCGCCGGGCTCGACGCCGAGCGGATCCGCGACAAGGCGCTCGAGCGCGGCATCATCACGCCGGACCAGGCCGCGCGGATGACCGAGCGCGAGGTGTTGCGGCTGATCTTCCTGCCCGGGTTCTCGACCGCATCCAGGGTCACCAACGTGTCGGGCCGCGGCGTCGGCATGGACGTCGTGCGCAACAACATCGAGCGGATCGGCGGCATGATCGAGCTGCAGGGCACGCGCGGCGCGGGCACGACGATCAAGATCAAGATCCCGCTGACCCTCGCGATCATCCCCGCCCTGGTGGTGGCCGGCGGCGACAACCGCTACGCGATCCCGCAGGCCAGCCTGCTCGAGCTGGTCCGGCTCGAGGGCGAGGAGGCGCGGACCGGGGTCGAGATGCTGTACGGCACGCCGGTCTACCGGCTGCGCGGCAAGCTGTTGCCGCTGGTCTACCTCGGCGAGGCGCTGGGCCAGCCGGCGCAGTCCGTCGAGCCCGAGCTCGCCGATCCGGCCGGCGCCGAACCGCCGCGCGA
Organism: Kofleriaceae bacterium; assembly: GCA_041495365.1. Lineage (GTDB taxonomy): Bacteria > Myxococcota_A > Polyangia > Haliangiales > Haliangiaceae > JABFXX01. The sequence continues at coordinate 28,319 of JBGQCL010000084.1, forward strand.
CGCCGAGGTCCACATCGTCGTGCTGCGCGCCGACGACCGCCAGTTCGGGCTCGTGGTCGAGGCGGTGCAGGACACCGAGGAGATCGTGGTCAAGCCGCTCGGCAAGCACCTGAAGGGCATCCCGGTGTTCGCCGGCGCGACGATCATGGGCGACGGCAAGGTCGCGCTGATCCTCGACGTGCTCGGCCTGGCCAAGCGCGCGCGGGTGATCGCCGAGAGCCGGGAGCGCAGCCGGCTCGACCACGCCGTCGCGGTCGCGGCGGTCGACGGCGACGATCAGCAGACCATGCTGCTGTTCCGCAGCCCCGACGACGGCCGCATGGCGATCCCGCTGTCGCGGGTGGCCCGGCTCGAGGAGTTCCCGCGCGCGATGATCGAGCGGGTCGGCCACGAGCTGCTGGTCCAGTACCGCGGCGAGATCATGCCGCTGGTCGAGCTGGCGAGCCTGGTCCCCGAGCGCCGCATCGCGCCGCGCACCGCGCCGCCGGCCGACACCGGACCGGCCCAGGTCGTCGTGTTCAGCCACGACGGCGCGCACATCGGCTTGATCGTCGAGCAGATCCTCGACATCGTCGAGGACAGCCTCGCCAACACCCGGCCGCCCGGCCGCCCCGGCGTGCTCGGCGCGGTGGTGATCGCCGGGCGCGTCACCGAGCTGCTCGACGTCGAGGCCGTGCTCCGGCGCGCCCAGCCCGGCGCGGCGTGGGCCGAAGCCAGCGCCGCCGTCGCGGCGGATGCCGAGCTCGCCACCCGGGAGGCCAGCCATGGCGCGTGAGCAGTTCTGCACGTTCTACGTCCGCGGCCTGTTCCTCGGACTCGAGGTCACCTGCATTCAGGAAGTGATCCGCTACCAGCCGCTGACCGTCGTCCCGCTCACCCCACCGGTGATCGCGGGGCTGATGAACCTGCGCGGCCAGATCGTCACCGCGATCGACCTTCGCCAGCGGCTCGGCCTGCCGCCGCGCGGATCCGGCGAGCGGCCGATCAACGTCGTGGTCCGCACGGCGGACGACGCGGTCAGCCTGCTGGTCGACGAGATCGGCGACGTGATCGAGGTCGCCGACGACAGCTTCGAGCGCCCGCCCGAGACGGTCAGCGATGAGGCGCGCGCGCTGGTCCGCGGCGCCTACAAGCTGAAGGACCGCCTGCTGCTCGTGCTCGACGTGGCGCGGACCCTGGATGTGGAAGCCGCGAACTGAGCACCGGGTCGGACGATGAGGATCTCACCATGAACTGGTTCAACAACCGCAGCGTCGGCTCCAGGCTGACCACCGCGTTCGTCGTCCTGCTCGGCCTCGGCATCGTGTTCGGCGGCGTCGCGATCGCGCGCCTGTCGGCGATCCGCCGCGAGGTCGATCGCACGACCCGGGACTCGGTGACCGGCCTGGTCACCGCCAACCGGCTGCGCGATGGGGTGCTCGAGCTCCGCCGCCAGCTGCTCAACTACGCCGTCGCGACCAGCTTCGAGGACACGGCGGCCGCCGAGCACGCGCTCGCCGCCGGGGCGGCCGCGGTCCCGCGCGCGATCGCGGACTACGCCCGCATCGTCCAGCCCCGCCTCCGCCCGGCGCTCGATGACCTCCAGCGCACCTGGCCGATCTACGCCGACGCGCAGGCCGATGTCTTGAAGACCGCGCACGATCCTGCGCGCGCCGCCGCGCACACCGAGGCCCGCGAGCTCGCGATGGCGACCCTGGGCCGGATGCGCGACCTGCTGGCCAGCATCATCAAGGACCTGTCGGACGACGGCGAGGGTTCGGCCGCGGCGATCCATCACCACGTCGCGTCGATCCAGGGCATGGTCGCCGTGCTCGCCGCGCTGTCGCTGGTGTTCGCGGTCGGCCTCGCGCTGCTGATCGCCCAGCAGACCAACCTGCTCGCCCTCAACGCCACGATCGAGGCCGCGCGCGCCGGCGAGGCCGGCAAGGGCTTCGCCGTCGTCGCCAACGAGGTCAAGGAGCTCGCCAAGGAGACCGCCAATGCCACCGAGGACATCGGCCGCAGCATCGAGTCGATCCAGAGCAACACCCAGAGCGCG
>JBGQCL010000085.1:0-30222 GCA_041495365.1 Kofleriaceae bacterium
AGGCCACCGCCACCGGCGCCGGCAACCTCAGCTTCACGCACGCCCGTGACGTGTTCAAGGAGATGACGCAGACCGTGCCCGCGTGGAGCGCGCTGACCTGGGCACGCGAAGCCCGGCCGCTCGCGCTGCGGTTCGCCGGGAGCCGAGGGTGACATGAGCCTGCTCTATGCGATCCTGGACTTCCCCGCCGTCAAGTGGGTGTTCCTCGTCCTCGCGCTGGTGATGCCGCTGGCGTCGCTGCTGACCTGGGCCGAGCGCCGGCAGAGCGCGATGATGCAGGACCGGCTCGGGCCCAACCGCGCCAACATTGGCCCGATCAAGCTCAAGGGCATCCTGCACTTCGTGGCCGACGCCTTGAAGATGATCTTCAAGGAGGACTTCATCCCGGCCAACGTCCACAAGGGGCTGTTCGCGCTCGCGCCGATCCTCGCGCTCGCCCCGGTGCTGATCGCGTTCGCGATCATCCCGTTCGGGCCGACGATCTTCCCCCATAACCTGGTCAAGCACCTCGACCCCTACAAGCTCGCGACCACCCCGGGCGCGCCGGAGTTCGCCGACGCGATCCGGCTGCAGATCTTCCAGATCGACTTCGGCCTGATCTTCTACTTCGCTGTCCTCACGATCGCCAACTACGGCGGGACGATCGCCGGGTGGGCGAGCTACAACAAGTGGGCGCTGCTCGGCGGGCTGCGCAGCTCGTCGCAGATGATGTCGTACGAGGTCGCGATGGGCCTGGGGCTCATGCCGATCTTCCTCGCGTTCGGCACGCTGGAGCCCGGCCGGCTCGTGTTCGAGCAGGGCAGCCAGCCCTGGAACTGGGGCCTGATCGGTTGGGCCCAGTTCTCCGGCGGGCTGTTGTCGGTGGCCGGCGCCGCGACGCTGGTGCTGGCGTTCCTGCTGTTCTTCACCGCCTCGATCGCCGAGACCAAGCGCGCGCCGTTCGACATCCCCGAGGGCGAGCCCGAGATCATCGGCTACTTCGTCGAGTACTCCGGCATCCGCTGGGGCATGTTCTTCCTCGCCGAGTTCATCGAGATCGTGTTCATCTCCGCGGTGATCGCGACCGTGTTCCTGGGCGGCTGGCAGGTGCCGTTCCTCGACGCCGACGGGTTCCGGATCGGCGGCTACCTCGATCCGGTCAGCCACACCCAGGTCGGCGGCTGGTACTTCGGGCTCAACCACTGGAAGGTGGTGGTGGTCCAGTTCCTCGGGTTCGGCGCCAAGCTGGTGCTCCTGTCGGTGTTCCAGCTGCTGGTCCGCTGGACCTTGCCGCGGTTCCGCGCCGACCAGCTGATGAACCTCGGCTGGAAGTTCCTGTTGCCGCTGTCGCTAGTCAACATCATGCTGGTCGCGCTGATCAGGCTGATCGCCATGGCCGTGACGGGGTCCTAGATGTCAGCCACACACGATGAAGATTCTGCGCATGGCCACGGCGAGCACGCCGGTGCCGCCGGGCCGGTGGTCCTGGGGGTCTCGGATCGCCACCCCCGGGTGCGGACGATCCGGGTGGTCCGGCCCACGGCCGAGGAGACCACGTTCCTGAAGGCGGCCTTCAAGGGCCTGGGCATCACGCTCAAGCACTTCGCTCGCAACCTGTTCCTGCCGATGCGCTCGGCCGCGGCGCGCGGCAAGGCCGGCGCACCGACCGACGACGCCTGGCACAACGAGATCGAGACGATCCAGTACCCGGAAGAGAAAGTACCCTATCCGGAGCGGTTCCGCGGCTTGCACCGGCTGACCCTGCGCGACGACGGCGCGGTGCGCTGCGTCGCGTGCATGTGCTGCCCGACCGTGTGCCCTGCGCACTGCATCACGATCATCCCCGAGGAGAGCGAGAGCCCGGGGATCGAGAAGCGCCCGGCGGTGTTCGAGATCGACGAGCTGCGTTGCGTGGTCTGCGGTCTGTGCGTCGAGGCTTGCCCGTGCGACGCGATCCGGATGGACACGGGCGAACATGCCCACCCGGTCGAGGACCGCGCCGACGCGATCGAGACCAAGCAGTCCATGATGGCGCGCGGCGTCCGATCGATCGCGCAGCAGGGTGGTGAGGGGCCGAACTGGCGAGAGCACGAGCCCGGGTCGCCGGCACGCAACGACGCCGATCACTGACGTCGATCCCGTACGTCGATCCCTGATCTTTGGCCGACGCGGTTGCGTGGTGCACGCCGCGGTGGCGATCCGCTCCCGCCGCGCGACGCGCGGTGCCGCTTTTTCAGTTGACGGATCCAGACTCGATCCTTAGTCTGAAATGCGAGCACCGGCTGTTCGATGCGAGACCCGGGGCGTATCTGTCTCCTACAATTGCTATCCAGGGATCTGCCTCTGTTCTGGGAGTGCACGCCCGCTCGTCGGGAAGCCCGAAGGAGTATGTGGAGCCCACCTACGCACATGCGTAGGGGATAGAAACCCCCACGGTCGAACGGTCGTGCTCGTTCTGGGCGCAGCGGTGAATTACCGCTGCGCTCTTCCTTTTTTCGGTCCTGGCGAGTCTTGCGGCGTCGGAAGCGGCCGGCGGTGCACGTGAAGTGCAAAGGCACTCAGGAGCGCCCGGAGCGGCCCGCGCCTGTGCGCCTGTGCGCGGTGCACTCGTTGCCACGATCGATGACCGGCCCTCGTTGCCACGATCGATGACCGGCCCGTCATTCCGTCGGAGACGGCACCCGGGCCGTGCGCCAGGGCACGCCCGATCTCGCGCGATCGGCCTGGCGTGACGCGGAAGGCTCGGCGGTGGACGGAGAGCCAGGCTCACGGCATCGGCCGGTGGATCGCCTCGATGCCGGCCCTTGTTGCTTCCGCCTCGTGATCGTCCGGACCGCCGCAGGGCTGGCACGGGATCACCGCGCTACCGCCGGCCGGGTGCTGACGCTTGCCGATCGGGTGGGCCCGCGCAGGCCGCGTGCTGCGAGAACGTCGGTCGCCGGTTGTGCGCCGCAGGCGGTGGGCCGCTCCACGTGCGGTGCATCGGACCACCTGCCGCGCGTCGCGTCGCGCCGCGCGTATCAGCTACCGGTGACCAGCAGATCGACTGCAGCGATCAGGGCGTTCCGGTGCAGCGCGAGCGAGCCGACGATCTCGCCGAGCGATGAAGTCGGCACCGCGCCCAGAGACGGCATCAGCACGACGTACTCGGCATCGCGGACCATGACGATGGGAGTGAGCCGGGTCAGTGGTTGCCGGTATCGCGCGCGAGCGATCAGGGGAGCCACCAGGTGCGTGGCCAGCTTCGCGTGGACGTCGGCCTGGATGTCGACGACGAGTGGATAGCTCCCAGCGGTCCTTCCGCGGTGGACATCGAACTGGGCCATCAGAAGTCGCGGTACTCCGCGCCGAACACGCCGTGCTCCTCGATGAACTTGTTGTAGTACTCGATCGCGGCCTCGTTCTCGGCCAGCCAGCGCGCCTGCTCGGCGGCGACGATCGCCTGCTCCAGCGCGGTCTCGACCACCTCCGACAGGTTGAGGTCGAGCGCCTTGGCCCGATCCACCAGGTCGATCCGGAGCGACAGGTTCGTGGGCGCCTTGCGCACGCGCCGCGCAGGGGCATGCTTGGCGCGACGCGACGTTGCACGTCCAGTCGTGGTCTTCATGCGCATATGATATGCGCGCAAGGACGCGGTGTCCACCCTCAGTGGCAGGGGGCGCCGCCGAACGGCGGGCAGCCGCGCAGGGCGAGCACGTCCATCGCGGTGGCGACGCCGACGTGGATCAGCACGCCGCCCCAGATCGAGCGGGTGCGCATCGCGAGCGTGCCGAGGATCAGGCCGGCGCCGATCGCGCCGAGCGTCTCGGGCAGCGGCTTGCCGTAGTGGATCATGCAGTACGGCACCAGCATCACGAAGATCGCGTTGGCGCCGAGCGCGCGGCGCAGGCCGTGGAGCAGGAAGCCGCGGAAGAAGAACTCGAGCGACAGGAACTGCGCGGCGTAGAGCAGCTCCCACAGCGCGAGATCGGTGCAGGACCGGTTGGCGATCCGGTAGAACGGGTAGGTCTCGCGGAACGCCGCGGTGGTCGACGCGTAGATCACGGCCGGCAGCACGAGCGCGAACAGCGCGGCGTAGATCCACAGGTGGTGGAACAACCCGCGCAGCGACACGTGGTAGTCGCGGATCCGCTGGCCCGGCAGGCATGCGAGCACGAGCATCGGGATGGCTGCGTAGCCGAACACGCGCCAGCCCGCCCACCACGCGAAGCTGCGCAGCTCCCAGAAGTGGCTGCCGTTCGCGGGGAACAGCCGCTCGTAGCTGTCGTGGCCGCCGAGGTACTCCTGCAGCGTGAGCGACGCGGCGACCGTGACCAGCACGACCAGCACGTGCCGGTCGGAGCGGCCGGCGTCCGCGGGGTCGCGCACGGTCTCGGCGTCGATCGCCCGCCACTGGTCGACGAAGATCTCGGGCGCGCGGAGCACCAGCATCGGCGGGATCCACCGCATCAGCTGGGGCAGCCACCACAGCCCGGGGATCCAGCGCAGCACGAGCCCGGCGAGCCACCACGGGACCACCAGGATCAGCCGCAGCGCGGCGAACGGGGCGGGGGCCCGGATCATCAGCGCGATCAGGAGGAGGCCCGCGATCACGCCCGCGGTGGGGGTGACGACCGCCGCCACTACTTCGCCTTGGCGCTGGCCTCGGCCGGCCTGGCCTTGCCGACCACCTCGGCGGCGCGGCGTAGCCTCCGGCGCGTGATCTCCTTGCCGAGCGCGGCCATGGTCTCGAACAGCGGCGGGGTGGCGGTGCGGCCGGTGACCGCGACCCGCAGCAGCATGAACGCGTGCTTGGTCTTCCAGCCCAGCTCGGTGCACCACGCGCTGGCCTCGTCCTCGAGCATCTGCTTGGTCCAGCCGACCCGCGCCTCGAAGCGCTCGACGTAGACGAGCAGCGCGCGCGCGACGTCGGCCGGCGCGACGTCGGGGACGGCCAGCTCGCCGAGCACCGGCTGGAGGTCGAGGTCGCCCGAGAAGAAGAACTCGGTCGCCGGGACGAGCTCGTCGAGCTTGCGGATCCGCTTGTGGACCAGCGGCAGCACGGTCCTGAGGAAGTCCCGGTTGAGCCGCCACGCGATCGCGCGGTCGGCGAGCTCGTCGATCGACAGCTCGTGCAGGTACTTCTCGTTGAGCCAGGTCAGCTTGTCGAGGTTGAACACCGGGCCGCCGAGCGAGATCCGGTCCCACGAGAACACGTCGATCATCTCCTGCAGCGTGAACTTCTCGCGGTCGCCGCCGAACGACCAGCCCATCGTGCCGAGGAAGTTGAGCAGCGCCTCGGGCAGGATGCCGATGTCGCGGTAGTAGTTGACCGAGACCGGCTGCTTGCGCTTGCTGATCTTGGTCTTGTCCTTGTCCGCGTTGCGCAGCAGCGGCATGTGATAGAACCTCGGCGCCTCCCAGCCGAACGCCCGGTACAGCAGGACGTGCTTCTGGGTCGACGAGATCCACTCCTCGGCGCGGATCACGTGGCTGATCTCCATCAGGTGATCGTCGACCACGTTGGCTAGGTGATAGGTCGGCAGGCCGTCGGACTTGACCAGCACCTGGTCGTCGATCTCGGCGGCGTCGCGCGTGACGTCGCCGCGCAGCTCGTCGCGGAACGTGATCGGGCCGGACACCGGGACCCTGAGGCGAATGACGTGGGGCTCGCCGGCCGCGGCGCGCCGGGCGCCATCGCCCGGGTCGAGATCGCGGCAGTGGCGGTCGTAGCCCAGCGTGCGCTTCTCGGCCTGCTGCTGGATCCGGACCTTGGCGAGCCGGTCCTCGGTGCAGAAGCAGCGATATGCCTCGCCGCGCTCGACCAGGATGCCCGCGTGGGTGCGGTAGATCTCGCCCCGCTCGCTCTGGCGGTACGGGGCATGGGGCCCGCCTACATCGGGACCTTCATCCCACGTCAATCCGACCCAGTGGAGCGCGTCGAAGATCAGCTGCTCGGAGTCGGTGCGCGCCCGGGACTGGTCGGTGTCCTCGATGCGCAGCACGAACTTGCCACCTTGCTGGCGCGCGAAGACGTAGTTGAACAGCGCGATGTACGCGGTGCCGACGTGGGGATCGCCGGTCGGCGATGGTGCGATCCGCACACGCACCGGTTTGCCGGGAGCCGTCATGGTGCGCCCTTGTAACACGACGTGCTAGCGTCGTCCCGCCATGGCAGTGCCCGTGATGACCATCGAAGGCGACGTGGTCGCCGTACACAGCTACTGGACCGACGACCGCTCGCGGATCGAGACCGACGCGACCCTCCAGACCGCCGACGGCCAGCAGGTCGTCGTCAACCAGCTCGGCGGCACCGTCGACGGCATCGGGATGATCCAGATGCCCGGCGAGCCGGTGCTGGAGGTCGGGATGCACGTCGCGGTCGCCGCTCACAAGGGCCGCGACCTGGCGCAGCAGGACCACGTCGTGCTCGACAGCGCGAAGATCATCGCCGACGTGCCCGGCTTCGTCCGCACCGGACCGACCAGCAGCGGGCACTACCTGTACTGGGAGTCGGGCTGCGCGTTCGTGACGCCGGACTCCGCCGGCACGACCGCGATCGCCGGCGATGATGAGTTCGGGATCATCGATGCGGCGATCAACGAGTGGAACAACAAGACCGCGTCGTGCTCGTACTTCAAGGTCGTCAACACCGGCCCCAAGGGCACGATGGAGACCACCAACGACAAGGTCAACGTGATCAAGTTCCGCGACCTGCCGTGCAGCTGCGACGGCGGTGGGACGTCGTGGGGCTGCCGGCCGGCGACCATGACCTCACCGGCGAAGTGCTACTCGTCGGCGGCGGCGGCGATCACCACGGCGGTCTACGTCAACGACCCCAACAGCGCGCGCGACGGCGCGATCGTCGACGCCGACATCGAGCTCAACGGCGTCGACTTCGACATCTCGGCCAGCGGCACGACGAATACCCCGCGGGGGAAGTGCCTCGCGGATCTGCAGAACACGCTGACCCACGAGCTCGGCCACCTGCACGGGCTGGAGCACACCTGCCGGTTGAACGTTTCAGATCCGCAGTGGATCGATGATCAGGGCAATCTCGTGCCGCTGTGCGCGGCGGTGCCGCCGGGCGACACGAAGATCATCAACGCCACGATGTACCCGACGCAGACGTGCGGCGAGACCCAGAAGTCGTCGCTGTCCAACGACGACATCCAGGCGATCTGCACGATCTACCCGACCGCCAAGAACCCCGGCACCTGCGAGCCGCTCGGCGGGACCACCAGCGGCGGATGTTGCAGTGCGTCACGAGGGGCGGACCGCCCGGCCGGCGCGCTGCTGCTGGCGGGGGTCGTCGCGCTGTGGATGCGGCGCCGGAGGGCTTCGAGGAATTCGCGGGGAGCGTAGCGTCGCGTTATCCTCGGGAGCATGAGCTCGGTTTGCCCGGCGTGCGGCATCGATGTGGTGCCAGGTTACGTGCGGTGTCCGAGGTGTCATGCGGGCCTGCCCGTCGGGGCGGGGCGCACCAAGCGCACCACGGCCGATCCGGGCGGAACGGCGGTCGCGCGGCGCGGGTTTCCGATCTCGGCCGTGGTGATCGCGGTCGGGGTCGCGGCGGCGATCATCCTGTTCGGCACCCGGCGCAGCACCCGACCGGCCGCGCCGGCGTCGGCCGCGTTGCCCGCGCCGGTCGAGGCGATCGCCGCATCCTCCGCGCTACCAACCGCCGCGCCGCTCACGGTGCCGGCGTCCGCGCAGCCGCAGCCCGACACCGCCGAGCAGGGCCGCCGCGCCGCCGCACTCCAGCTCGAGGCGACCCTGCGGCGCCAGCGGCTGTGGGGGCGGGCCGAGGTCCTCGGACTGCGGATCGACGTGCGGTCGGGGTCGTGCGCCGACAAGGCGATGCCGCCGGCAATCGACAGCGAGCGCGCAGTGCTGCACGGCGCCGGCTTGACCCGGCTGCGCTGCCTGGCGCAGAGTGGCGCCGTCGTGTTCGAGCGTGACCTCTAGCCAACGTGACCGCCCACCGCCTGATCCTTCCGCTCGGAATGCGCGTCCTGGTCCAGGTCATCCGGATCGAGGAGCGCACCGACGCCGGGCTGTACCTGCCCGCCGGCGCCAAGGAGGCGCAGGACGAGGCATTCTACGGCAAGGTGATCGAGGTCGCGCGCGACCGGCCGACCACCAGCGAGGTCACCGAGAACGTGTCCGGCGTGCCGCACGGGGCGAACGTGCTGTTCCGCAAGGAGGCCGGGGTGCGCGTGCCGTGGGACGACCGGCTGCGGCTGATCGACGTCAAGGACATCCTGGCGACCGTCGAGGAAGTCAACGCCGACGAGGCGCACTAGGAGCGCATGTCCAGCCCGCCGCCGAGGACCCCGATCCCCCGGCTCGACGAGTTCGACCTGATGATCGCGACCGCGCGGCTGCGGCTCCGGCCGCTGGAGGATCGCGACGTCGACGACCTGTGGCCGCTGGTCTCCGATCCGGACCTGCCGCGGATGATGATCTGGGCCGCGCACACCGATCGCAGCGAGACCCGGGCGTTCATCCAGTCGACGCGCGAGGCGCTCGCCAGGGGCACCGGCGCGACCTGGGCGATCGAGGTCGACGGCCGCGCGGCGGGGACGGTCGGCCTGGGCGACCTCCGGTTCGCGCACGCCGCGCTGCGGGTCGATCGCGCCGAGCTGGGCTACTGGATCGCGCCGGCGCTGCGCGGCGCCGGGCTGGTGACCGAGGCGGCGCAGGCCGTCGTCCGCTGCGGGTTCGAGACCATCGGGCTGCACAAGATCCAGGTCCACTGCTTCGAGGCGAACGCCGCGTCGCGCCGGGTGATCGAGAAGCTCGGGTTCCGGGTGGTCGGCCGGCAGGAGGACGACGCGTGGCGCGATGGCCGGTGGTGGGCGATGCTGAGCTACGAGCTGACCGCCCCGGAGTGGAGCGACGTGTCGACGACGATGCGGGTCAAGCGGCCCATGCCCTGATCCGCGCGATCGCGTCGATCGCGCGCGGCGCACCATGTGCACGGCGGACACCGCCGTGCTACGTTCGCAAGGCAAGACACGCGGTTGCGTGGGTCGCAATCCGGTCGCACCACCCTCCGCAGAACCCGCCAACAGAGCCCCGGCATGGACGTCCGCTGCGAGAAGTGTCAGACCGAGTACGAGCTGGACGAGGCGCGTCTGAAGCCCGGTGGTGTCACCGTGAAGTGCACCAACTGCGGCCACATGTTCAAGATCCGCAAGCGGGCCATCACCAACGTCGGGATCACGTCGCCGCCGGGCACATCGGGTGGAGCGGCGGGCACGACCATGCCGTCGGGGCTGGTCGGGCACGGCGCGGCCGCGTCGCAGGCCAGGACCAGCAGCTCCAGGCCGCTTCCGTCGCCGGCGGTGAGCCGGCCGCGCGGTGACTCGATGCTGGACGACGACGCGCGGCCGACCATCGTGACCGGCCCCGACGAGGCGCCGACCACGGTCGACCGGCAGTGGCTGATCCGGCTCGAGAACGGCGAGCAGAAGAGCTGCCGCGAGCTCGCGATGCTGCAGCAGTGGATCGTCTCGGGCGTGGTGACGCGCGAGTCGCTGATCTCGCGCACCGGCAAGACCTGGAAGCGGATCGGCGACATCGCCGATCTCGATCAGTACTTCACGATCGCCGACGAGGCGCGCGCCACCCGCGATCGCACCAGGCCGGTGAGCCGGCCGGGCCCGATCGCCTCCATCAAGGAGATCCCGGGCACGATCCCGGGCTACAGCGCCGCGCAGGCGGCGGGTGGGACGATCCTGCCCGATGACGACGAGCCCGCGGAGGCGCGCACCACGCGGGCCTATCCGCAGGGGCCGCAGGGGCCGCAGGGGCCGCAGGGGCCGCAGGGGCCGCAGGGGCGGGCGATGGTCCACACGCCACCGCCGGTGCCCATGCGCGGCGCTGCCCGGACGCCGGCCGCGCCGGTCCCGCCCGTGGGGCCGAGCCTGGCGTCGCCTGCTGCGCACGGCCCTGCGCTGGCGCCGACGGAGCTGGCCGCATCGCGCAAGCCAGCGATCACGCCGCCGGTGCCGCCGCGCAGGCCCGCCGCCGCGTCGGGGCCGGCCGCGCAGCCGCCGATGATCCCGCCGCCACCGGGTAACCGCGCGACCGCGATGTGGGCGACCGACGGCGTCAAGCCCGAGATGCCGGGCGCGGCGGTGTCGGGGCCGTTCGTCGGCAGGCTCTCGGCGATCCCCGACGAGCCGGCGTTCGCCGGGCGCGTGCGGTTCGCGCCGGGCGATCCCGCGGCGTTCGACTCCGGCCGGGTGCGCTCGGTCGATGACGACGATGACGTCCTGCCGGCGCGCCGCGGCTCGCGGGCCGGCATGTGGGTGCTGATCATGGCGCTGCTCGTGATGGGCGCCGCCGCCGCCGTGGTCTACGTGTTCGTGCTCCGCACCGGAAGGGACGATCAGGCGGCTCGACCGGCGAAGGACGCGGGGGTGACCGCCGTCGTCGCGCCTCCAGATGCTGCGGCTGTGGTCGCGCAGGTGCCGGCTGGCCCCGCGGATGCCGCGGCGGTCGAGCCCTCGCCGCTGGCCGGACCGCGTGGCGAGCTCGCGGCCGACGTCGAGCCGAGGCTGCGCACCGCCGCGCAGGCGCTCGACGCCAAGCCCGACGCGGCGTCGCAGGCGCTGCGCGCCCACCTGATCGCGCAGCTCGCCCAGGATCTGCTGGATCGCGCGGGGCTGATCGCCAGCCCCGACGCCGACAACCTGCGCAAGGAGTCCAAGCAGCTCGTGCTCGATGCCGCGACCGCGGCGCAGCATGCGCTGCGCGGCGCCGCCGACGATCCGGGCGCGAACCTCGCGATGGCCGAGGTGCTGCGGCTCCAGGGCAAGCCGGCGCGCGACATCAAGCGCTACCTCGACACCGCGCGCGCCCGTCCGGACAGGAACTGGGCGACCGATCTCGCGCTCGCCGATGCGATGGTGCTCGCCCGCGACGGCAAGGTCGAGGAGGCGCGGGCGGCGTTCGCGGCGATCGATCAGGCCGACGGCAAGCTCGAGACCTCGGGCGATGTGCGTGCCCGGTTCCACCTCGCGCTCGCGCTCGCCGCGCAGGGCAAGGCGGCCGAGGTCCGGCCCCTGGTCGACGCGATCCTCGCCGCGCAGCCCGAGCACGCCGGCGCCAGGGCGCTGGTCGGCAAGCTCGAGACCCTGGTCACCCGGACCGATCCGCTGCCACCGGAAGAGCACGCCGACGGCGCCGGCACGGTGAAGCACCCCGGCGGGGCCGCCGGGACGCCCGGGACAGCCAGGACGCCTGTGGCGCCCGGCCCGCGGCCCGGTCCGGCTGCGCCGGGCCCCGGCGCGGAAGCGGGGGGTGCCGGCGGGGCCGATTCGTACGATCACCTGCTCCAGCACGCCAACGCGATCTCCGACAGCAACTGCGCCAAGGCGATGGACCTCTACGCCAAGGCGCTGGAGCTCAAGCCCAACGGCGTCGAGGCGCTTGCCGGGCTCGGCTACTGCCAGATCGACGCCAAGCAGTTCTCGAGCGCGTTCTCGAAGTTCCGCGCCGCGCTCGCCGTGTCGCCGAAGTTCGAGCCGGCGCTGCGCGGGATCGCCGAGACCTACCAGCAGCAGGGCCGCAAGGAGCAGGCGATCGAGGCGTACCGGCGCTACCTCGAGGTCTATCCCGACAGCGTCGCGGCCAAGAAGCAGCTCGAGCGGCTCGGCGCCGACACGCAGGCAGCGCCGCCGCCGCCAGCGCCAGCGGGCAGTGGCGCGCCGCCGGGGTCTCCGCCTGCATCGGCGCCTGCGCCTGCGCCTGCCCCGGGCCCGGGCGCACCGCCGGCGCAGCCGCCCGCGCCCGCGTCCGATTCTCCGGGCGCCGGATCCGGCTCGGGCTGACCCGGATCGTCGCCACGCCGCCGTGACGCCGCCGTGCGCGACCGGTTGCGGATCGACCGGACGGTCACGCACCGAAAACGATCCGGATCTGTACCGGTACGCTCCGTGTGTTCGTGAAGCCCGAGTGGCAAAGATCGCCGTGCGGACCGCGGCCCCTCGAGCCGTGCTAGCGTCTCGCCCGGGGGAATTGCCAATGTCGCACTCGATGGGCCGTCGACGTTTTCTGGGGAGTGCCGCGTGTCTCACGGCCGGTGTGGGTTTCGTCCTCGCAGCGGGCGACGAGCAGGTCGCGTGGTCGAGCGAGACCGAGGGGCTCGGAATCGTCGGCCCCAGGCCGGGCTATGCACCGCACGTGGGCACGCTGTCGTCGATGATGGCGTTCATGCGCAACCAGGTCGTCCGCTCGGCGACGGGCCTGACGCTCGCCGATCTCGACTTCCTGCTCGACGCCAAGGCCAACACCATCGGCGCGCTGCTGTTGCACCTCGCCGCCACGGAGACCTACTACCAGCTGCACACCTTCCAGGGGATGGCGTGGGGCGGGTGGCCCGACGCGGTGAAGCAGAAGTGGGATGCCGCGAGCGCGCTCGGCGACGCCGGGCGCGCGAGCATCAAGGGCAAGGAGCTGGCGTACTACCTGGATACCCTGCAGGAGACCCGCGCCAGGACGCTCGCCGAGTTCAAGAAGCGCGACGACAAGTGGCTGTTCGCCGTCGACAAGAGCTGGCCCTGGGGGCCGACGAACAACTACTGCAAGTGGTTCCACGTCTGCGAGCACGAGGCCAACCACAACGGGCAGATCAAGTTCCTCGAGGGCCGGCTGCCCGGCGCTCATCACGACGGCAGCGGCTAGCGGGTCTCGCGTCTCGGGTTGCGTGGCCGGCGCCGCGCACGGCCCGCGCGACCCGTGTGGTATGAACGGGCATGCAGCGTGGTGGCCTTCTGTGCTGTGCGGTGGCGCTCGCGTCGTGCTCCGAGCCGTCGCGCCTCGACCCGTCCACGCGTCCCGCGTCGGGCGGATCGGCGAGCTCCGACGATCCATGGGCGGCGCCGGCCGGATCCGCGAAGCCCGAGCCGGGCAAGCCCGGCGCGGCGGGCGCGCACGGTGGCCATGACCGCGGCGTGCTCGCCGGCATGGATGTCCAGGGCATGGTCGCCCGGATCGCCGACGCGGTGGGCAAGCCGGGGCCGTACGAGGCGCCCGACCGCTCGCCCGGCTTCGACGACGCCAGGCCGCACTGGGGCGTGCTCGGGCTCGGCGGCGAGATCGTCGAGCGCAGCGCGCTGTCGTGGTCCGGCGGCCGCGGCACCGAGCTGCGAACGCTGATCGACCGGCTGCGCGAGCTCGCCGGCGACGCCGGCCTGACCGGCGTGGTGGTGCGCGCGGGCGGCATCGACATCAGCCTGCCCGATGCCATCGAGCTGCGCGCGGCGATCCACGACCTGCGCGGCGCCGGCAAGACCGTCGCCTGTCACGCCGAGCGCGCGACCAACGCGGGCTACCTCGTGCTCGCGGCGTGCGACCGGATCGCGATCGCGCCGCTCGGCGATGTCGCGATCACCGGCCCGGCCGCGATGCCGGTCCACATCAAGCCGCTGCTCGACAAGCTCGGGATCCAGGCCGACTTCCTCCACGTCGGGGCGTACAAGGGAGCCGCCGAGCCGCTGACGCTCGACGCGCCGTCGAAGCAGATGGAGGAGACGCTCGGCGCGATCCTCGATCGCCGCTACCAGACGATGGTCGACGTGATCGCCGGCGAGCGCAAGCTCGCGCCGGACGCGGTCAAGGCGCTGATCGACACCGCGCTGTTCCCGTCCGACCAGGCCCAGGCCGCCGGTCTGGTCGACGAGGTCGCGGCGTTCGAGCCGTTCCGCGCCGGCGTGGTCGGCGGGGCCGGGTGGAGCCAGCTCGAGCTGTCGCACGAGCGCGGCAATCCGGTCGCCGCGATGCAGATGGTGATGCGGTTCCTCGGCGCACTGCCGCCCGACCGGCCGAGCGGCGATCACGTCGCGCTGGTCTACGCGCTCGGCACGATCATCGACGGCCGCGGCGAGGGCGTGCTCGGTGCCCGCGAGCAGATCGCGTCGCACACCCTGATCGCGGCGCTGCGCGCGCTCACCGCCGACGACCGCGTCAAGGCGGTGGTGCTGCGGATCGACTCCGGCGGCGGCAGCGCCCAGGCGTCCGAGCTGATCTGGCGCGCGGTCGCCGAGCTCAAGGCCAAGAAGCCGGTGATCGTGTCGATGAGCGACGTCGCGGCCAGCGGTGGCTACTACATCGCGAGCGGCGCGACCCGGATCTTCGCACTCGATGACACGCTGACCGGTTCGATCGGCGTGGTCGGCGGCAAGCTCGCGGTGCGCGGCGCGCTCGCCCGGCTCGGGGTCAACACGTTCCCGATCGGCCGCGGCAAGCGCGCGACGATGATGGCGAGCCTGGGCCCATGGAGCGACGACGAGCGCGGCGCGGTGCGGTCCGCGATGGAGGCGGTCTACCGCACGTTCGTCGGCCGGGTCGCCGCGGGCCGCGGCAAGCCGCCGGAGGACATCGAGAAGATCGCGCAGGGCCGGGTGTGGACCGGCGCGCGCGCCAGGGAGCTCGGCCTGGTCGACGAGATCGGCGGGCTCGACGCCGCGCTCGCCGAGGCCCGCAAGCTGGCCAAGGTCGACGCCGCCACCGGCCTCGAGGTCTATCCGCCGGGGCCGACGCTGCGCGACCTGGCCGTCGGGCTGGGCGAGGTCCAGGCGCCGCTCGGTCTGGGCGGTCTGGGCGGTCTGGGCGGCCCGGCCGGCGCGCGTGACGCCGACGCGCTGCTGCGCGCGCTCACCACCCTCGATCCAGTCCTGGCCGCGGCCACCGAGCGCCTGATCCAGCTCGTCCTCTCCTTCCGCTCGTCGACGATCCAGGCCGTCGCGATGCTCCCGGTGATCCAATGAAGCGCTTGCTCGTCGTCTGTCTTGCCGTCGCGTGCTCCCCCAGGGGTCAGGGCCCCGCCGGATCGGCCGGAGACCCCCCGTCCTCTCCGCGGCCGGCCGAGCCGGCTGCCGCCGCGACGCCGAGCCGCGTCGTCACCGAGCACTTCCACAGCGACGCGCTCGGGGTCGACAAGGCGTTGGTGGTCTACCTGCCGCGCGGCTACGACAGCCAGCCGGCCCGGCGGTGGCCGGTGTTCTACTACCTGCACGGGCTCGGCGGCAACGAGAACAACTGGGTCAAGGGCGGCAAGCTCGACGCCGCGGCCGACCAGCTCGGGCTCGCCGCGATCGTCGTGATGCCCGACGGCGACGACGGGTTCTACGTCGATTCGCGGGCGCCGATCGACTACGACCCGTGCATGAAGGACGGCACCGGCCTGTTCGCTCCCGGCCACGAGCCGCGCGACACCGCGTGCGTCCATGCGCGCAACTACGAGACCTACATCGCGAAGGACCTGGTGGGCTGGGTCGACGGCCACCACCACACGATCGCGCGCCGCGACGGCCGCGCCGTCGCCGGCCTGTCGATGGGCGGGTTCGGCGCGATGGAGCTCGCGCTGCGCCACCCCGACGAGTTCGCCGCGGCGGGCAGCCACTCCGGCGCGATCGCGCTGCTCTACCGCGGGCCGCGGCCGTTCGCGCCCGGCAAGGCCGAGCTGCTCACCGACGTGGCGGGCTTCGGCCGGGCGGGCGGCCCGATCGTCGCCTGGATCCACACGGTGTTCGGCGACGACATCGCCGACTGGAAGGCCCACGACGTCGTCGAGCTCGCCGGCAAGCTCGGCCCCGGCAAGGTCGCGCTGTACTTCGACTGCGGCACGGAGGACGACTTCGCGCTGCACGACAACGTCCAGTACGTCCACGAGGCGCTGGACGCCCGGCACATCGAGCACGCATTCTTCATCGGCCCCGGCAAGCACGACTTCGCGTTCTGGTCGGTGCGGGTGGCGAGCAGCCTGGCGTTCCTGCGCGATCACACCGCGAAGCCCCAGTAGCGCCGCCCGCAGCGCCTACGCCGGGACCGCGAGCTCGCCGGCGCGCTCCACGTTCGCCATCTGCTCGGCGAGGAAGTCCCACAGCGCGGCGATCCGCGGCACCGTGCGCAGCGCGCGGTGGCCGACCAGCCACAGCTCCTCGAGCGGCAGCGCGTCCCACCCCGGCTGCAGCGCGCGGCTGATCGCGACCGGCGCCAGGCGGCGCACGAACCGGAACGTCCTTGCAGATCTGGACGCCCCACGTGCCGAGCGGCTGCAACAGGAGCGACAGCGCCGTCCCCGGCTCGAATGGCTCGAACGGCGGGAGCAGGTGGTGCTTGGTGTAGACCTGCACCGGCGCGCCCGGCGCGTAGATCACGCCGGTCGCGATCGGCGCCAGGTCGGCGCACGCCTCGCGGCCGCGTTCATCGTCGTCTGCCGTGTGAGCCTGTCCCCGGCGGCGCGCGGATCGTCAACGCGAGCGCCAGGCGATGCGGGGGTCACTCCGAGCGGTAGCTACCACGGCCGGGTACTGCGGGGCGCGGGAGGTTGAGTATTGTCAGAGGTGGTGCTGCGAGACGGGTGGTCCGCCGACTCCCGCGAGGATGAGCCCCCGACAGCGCCGTCAGCGAGCGTGTGCGCGGTCTCCCCGACGAGGCCTGCGAGGGGAGGGCGGTGCGCGCGGGTCGCAGCGTGGGGTGCGAGGCGCGGGGCGGAGCGAGGGCGAGGCGCGGGGCGAGCGAGGGCAAGGCGCGGGAGGGCGCGCGATCGGCGCGAGGTTCGCGTGACCCGTGCACCGCGGGTCAGCTGATGCCGATCGAGGCGGACAGCGCGCGGATCGCGACGCGGGCGCGCTCGACGTGCTCGGCGGCCTGGCTGACCGCGTGCGAGATCGTGTTGACCGACTCGGACGGATCCATCATCGCGGTCTCGTCGCTTGCGGCCCGCATGTTGGCGCGCAGCGAGTCGATCGACTCCTCGAGGACGTTGACGTGCTCGGCGAGCGCGGCGATCGGCAGCTGGTTGCCGGTGCGGGTCCGCTCGTTGTCGTCCTCGAGGTCGATCGCGGCGAGCCGCAGCCGCTCCTCGGCGTCGGCGAGCTGGCGGCGCAGCGCGGCGTCGCCCTGCTCGAGCTGCGCGACCTTCTGCTCGAGCTCGCTGGACCGCGCGGCGAGCGACTCGTAGTTGGCGAGCTTGGCGAGGTCGAGCTGGGCGGTCGCGTCGGGGTCGTACCCGGTCTTGACCGCGGCGCGCTGGTTGGTGTCGGCGTCGTCGCCGCGCGCGTCGCGCAGCTCGCTGGCCAGGCGGTCGCGTTCCAGCGTGAGCTGGGCGAGCTTGGCGCGGGCGTCGCGCAGGTCGCGCTGCAGCGACGCGATCTCGCGCTCGGTCTCGGCCGCGAATGACCGGACGTTGTCGGCGCTGGCGACCTCGCGCTCGAGCGCGGTGATCTGGTTCTGCATCTCGGCGACCTGGCGGGCGAACGCCGTGGCGTTGCCCTCGGCGGCCTGGGCGCGCTGCTCGGCCATGGTGACGCGCTGCTCGGCGGCGGCGATCCGGCGCTCCGCCTCGCTGCCCGGGTGGGCGCCGTCGTCGAGCTGGTGCTGGAGCTCCGCGAGCTCGCGCGCGAGGTCCGCGGCCTGGGCCTGGGTGGCGTCGGCGCGGTGCTCGGCGTCGACCACGCGGGACTCGGCGTCGCGCAGCCGGGACTCGGCGTCGTGCGCCCGGCCCTCGGCGCCGGCGATCCGCGCCTCGGCGTCGCGCGCGCGGGTCTCGGCGCCGTGCACGCGATCGTCGGCGTCGTGCGCGCCGGCCTCGGCGGCGGTGGCGCGCTGCTCGGCGGCCTGGGCCCGGGCCTCGGCGTCGCTCGCGGTGTGGCCGCGGGCCTCGGCGCGGACCTCGGCGTCGCGGGCGCGGGCCTCGGCCTCGCGCGCGCGCTCCTCGGCGGCGGCGATCCGGTCGGACACCACCGCCTCGGACGGCTCGGCCCCCGGCGGGCGGACCTGGGACCGCGACGCCTGCTCGCGCTCGAGCCAGGCCAGCCGGGTCAGCGCCTCGTCGAGCTGGCGCTGCAGTGCGCCGGCGCGGCCGATCGCGAGGTCGGCGGCCTCGGCGCGTGCGCTCAGCGCGTCGATCTTGCGCTCGGCGTCGCTCGCCCGCGCCAGCGCGTCGGCCAGGCGGTCGCGCTCCTCGCCGGTCAGCCCCGCGCGCTCGTCGGCCGCGCGCTCGAGCTCGGCGATCCGGGCGCGGGCCTCGCCGAGCGCGGTCTCGGCCGCGGCGCGCGCGCCGTCGGTCTCGCGGTTCCGGCCCTCGAGCTCGACCAGCCGCGACCGCAGCTGCTCGATCTCGGCCCGGGCTTGCTCGTGGGCGTCGTGGGCGTCGTGGGCCGCGGTCTCCTGGGTGCGCAGCGCGGCGCGCAGCTCGTCGACCGACGCCTTGCCGGCGGTCTCGGCGACCGCGATCCCGCTCTCGAGGTCGTCGACCCGGTCCTGCAGGCTGTCGAGCTGGAGCTCGGCCTCGTTCAGCTTGTGCTCGGCGGCCTCGGCGCGCTGCTGCAGCGCGGGCAGCTGGGCGCGGACCTCGGCGAGCTCGCGCTCGAGCTGGGTCTTGCGATCGACCATCGCCAGCGACGTCGAGCGCTCGGCGGCGAGCTCGCGGACGGCCTGGTCGAGCTTGCCGGACAGCTCCTTGTGGAGCTGCTCGGCGCGCGCCGCGACCTGCTGCTCGAGCTCGGCGACCCGGGCCTCGGCGGTGGTCGCCCGCTGCTCGACCTCGCGCACCGACGCGGCGCCGGCGCTGGTCCGGGCCTCGGCTTGCTCGGCGCGGCGCAGCGCATCGGCGAGCTCGCGGCCGACCGAGCGCGCCCGGGTGTCGGCGTCGGCGGCGCGGCGCAGCGCCTCGGCCACGTCCTTGGCCATCGCCTTGGCCATGGTGTCGGCCGCGCTCGCCCGCTTCTCGGCGTCGTCGGACCGCCGCTCGGCCTCGCGCGCGGCGGTCTCGGCGGCGCCGCGCGCGGCGACGTCGTCGCGGTTCCTCGGCGGTGCCGCAGCGGCGTCGGCCCGCGCCGCGTCGTCGAGCTTGCGCTGCAGCGCGGTGGTGCGCTTGTCGGCCGCCGCCACCGCGGCCTCGAGCTCGACGACGCGATCGCGCCGGGTCTCGAACTGGGTGGTCAGCTCGGCGAGCTCGGCGGCGAGCTTGTCGGCGCGCGCCTCGGCGGCGGCCAGCGCGTCGCTCGCGGCCGGGCCTGCGGGCGCGGCGGCGCTCGGTGGTGCCGCGAGCTGCTCGCGCAGCCCGGCGAGCTCGGCCTGGGCGGCCCGCGTCCGGTCCTCGGCGTCGCCGAGCTTCTGCGCGAGCTGGGCGGCCTGGGCCTCGGCCTTGGCCGCCGCGGCGCTGGCGCCCGACAGGTTGCGCTCGCTGCCCTGCGCGCGGATCTGCGCCGCGGCCAGGTCCTTCTCGGCCTTCTCGGCGCGCGCGGTCAGCGCCGCGAGCCGGTCGGTCAGCTCCTGGAGGCGGCCTGCGTCGGGCGCCGGCGCGGGCTGGCGCGCGCGCAGGTCGGCGACCTCGCGCTGCAGCGAGGTGATCATCAGGTCGGCCTCGGCGAGCTTCTCGGCGACCGCGACCCCGGCGGCGGTGTCGGCCATCGCCCGCGCGTCGCGCGCCCTGCCGAGCTCGATCCGCGCGGCCTCGAGCTCGGTCGCGGCGGCCTTCTTGTAGCCGACCAGCTCGTCGCGCGAGATCTGGGCCTCGCGCATCGCCTCGCCGTGGGCGTGCTCGGCGATCGACCGGGCGCGCTCGGCCTCCTCGAGCGCGGCGGACAGCCGGGTGAGCTCGGCCGACAGCTTGACCTTGCCGGCGGCCTCGCTCGCGTCGCTGGTGTCGCCCGCCCAGTCGGGGCGATCCGACGCGAGCTCGGCGATCCGCTCGTGGGCCTCGGCGAGCTCGTCCTGGATCGCCGCGAGCGCGGCCTCGAGCGAGGCCGCGCGGGACTCCGCGGCCTCGCGGCCGTGCCCCAGGTCGGCGCCGGGATCGAGCGTGCGCGCCGACATCGCGCTGACCAGCTGGTCGTGCATCTCGCCGACCCGGCGGGCGAACGCGTCGCGCTCGTCCTCGACGGCGGACCGCGCCTTGCGCTCCATGTCGAGCCACGACGCCAGCGTGCCGTGCAGGCCGATCGGCGGCGGCAGCGTCCCGCTCACCGGCAGCAGCCGGATCAGCAGGCTGCCGACCAGGATGATCTCGCCGGTCGGGACCGGCGCGCGCTGGACCCGGTTGGGGCCGACGAAGATCCCGTTCGAGCTGCCGAGGTCCTCGACCCACAGCGCGCCCTGGTCGATGAAGAACCGGGCGTGCAGCCGCGACACCCGGGGATCGTCGCTGCGGATCGCGCACTCCGCGCTGCGTCCGACCGTGGCCGGCTCGGTGCCCAGCGCAAATGACCGATCGACGCCATCGACGTCGGAATAGATCAGAGTGGCCATCCCCGAGACCCCGAAGTTATCACGAGCGCGCGGCCAAGGTCGCGATCAGCGCCTCGGCGGTGGCGAGGCCTCGGTCGGTATCGTCTTCGAGCAGGACCACGTGGTCCATCTTGCGGCCGGGTGCGGGGCCATCCTTGCCATAGAGGTGCAGCCGGGCCTCGGGGTGGACCAGGACCTCGTGCCACGCCGGCGCCCCCCGGGCCCACAGGTCGCCGATCAGGTTCACCATCACCGCCCCGGTCAGCGCGCGCGGATCGCCGAGCGGGACCCCGCACACCGCGCGGACGTGCTGCTCGAACTGCGACGTGGCGCAGGCGCCATAGGTGTAGTGGCCGCTGTTGTGGGTGCGGGGCGCGATCTCGTTGACCAGCAGGCTGCCGTCGGGGAGCTCGAACATCTCGACCGCCATGACGCCGACGTGGCCGAGCGCCTCGGCGACCGCGACCGCGATCTCCTCGGCCCGCCGGCGCCGGGGCTCGGGCATCGGCGCGGGCGCGCGCGTGGTGTGCAGGATGTGGCGGCGGTGGACGTTCTCGGCGATCGGGTAGATCCGGATCTGGCCGTCGAGCCCGCGCGCCAGGACCACCGAGATCTCGCGGCTGAACCGGACCACCTCCTCGGCGACCGCGGGCTCGCCGCGCAGCTTGCCGAACAGCGCCTCGGCATCGATCCCACGGGGGGCTTTGCCCCCCGCCCCGCCGGCCGAGCCGGCAGGGTCCCCACCCCCCACCGCCTCGCTTCGCTCGTCGGCCTCCGGGTCGACCCGGACCTGGCCCTTGCCGTCGTAGCCGGCGCGGCGGACCGTGAGGATCGCCGGGCGGCCGACCCGGGCGAGCGCCGCATGGATGTCGTCGACCGGCGCCCACCTCGCCTGCGGCAGGCCGATCCGGTCGAGGAACTGCTTCTGGACCATCCGGTCCTGGATCGTGCGCAGCACGGATGCGCCCGGCCGGACCGGCGCGATCGGCTCGAGCGCGTCGAGCACGTCGGCCGGCACGTGCTCGGTGTCGAGCGTGATCACGTCGACCTGGCGGGCGAGCTGGCGGGCGGCCTCGACGTCGTCGAGCGCGCCGACCACGACGCCGTCGGCGACCTGCGCGGTCGGGCAGCGCGGGCTGGGATCGAGCACGATCATGCGATAGCCCATCTGGCGCGCCGCGACCGCCATCATCCGGCCGAGCTGGCCGCCGCCCAGCACGCCGATCGTCGCGCCCGGCATCAGCGCGCGGGTCACGGCAGGGTCTCCGCCAGCACGCGCGCGGTCTGCGCAGCGCGATACCCGTCGAGCCGGGCCGCCACCGCGGGGTCGTGCAGCGCGACGATCGCCGCGGCGAGCAGCCCCGCGTTGACCGCACCGGCCTCGCCGATCGCCAGCGCGCCGACCGGCACGCCGCGCGGCATCTGCACGATCGACAGCAGCGAGTCCAGCCCGCTCAGCGCCTTGCTCTGCACCGGCACGCCCAGCACCGGCAGCCGGGTCTTGGCCGCGGTCATGCCCGGCAGGTGCGCGGCGCCGCCCGCGCCGGCGATGATCACGCGCAGCCCGCGGTCGACCGCGGTCGACGCGTACTCGAACAGCAGGTCCGGCGTGCGGTGCGCCGAGACGATCCGGATCTCGTGGGCGACCCCGAGCTCGGTCAGGACGTCGGCGGCGTGCTTCATCGTGGCCCAGTCGCTGTGCGAGCCCATGATGATGCCGACCTGTGCGCTCATGACAAATCCTTTTCAACCCGTGCGCGGTCCCGCGGCCCGCCGCAGGCGATCGCCGACAGCTTCGCCCAGCCCGGCCGTGGGAGGCAACGCGGCGATCACCACATCGATGTCCGCGGCGTCGAGATCGCGCAGCGCCGCGTACAGCTCGCGCGCCATCCCGGCGGCGTCGTCCGGCAGGCGGTGCGCGCGCGCCGGCAGCGCGGGCCACGCCGCGAACGCCGATCCCGGGGCCAGCACCGCGACCCGCGCGCCGCGGCCGTGCGCGGCGGCCACCGCCGCGGGGACCTCGTCGGGGAGGGCGGCGATCACCTCGGCGCGCGGCGCGTAGTGGCTGGCCAGCGTGCCGGGCGCGGCGGGCGCCCCGGGGTCGGGTGCCGCGAGCGGCCCGGTGATCGGCTCGATCTGCTCGCGCGGCAGGCCGCCCGGCCGGAGCAGCACCGCGCGGCCGCGCGACAGGTCGACGATCGTCGACTCGACACCGACCTGGCACGGCCCGCCGTCGAGCAGGTAGTCGACCGCGTCGCCGAGATCGCGCGCGACGTGGTCCGCCGTGGTCGGGCTGACCGCGCCGAACCGGTTGGCGCTCGGCGCCGCGATCCCGCCGCCGAACGCGCGGAGCAGCGCCTGCGCGACCGGATGCGCCGGGACCCGCAGCCCGATGGTGGCCGCGCCGCCGGTCGCCGCCGGCGATGCCCGCGGGCCCTTGCGCAGGATCAAGGTAAGCGGGCCCGGCCACGCGGCGCGCGCGAGCCGGTGCGCCGCCTCGGGGACGTCGACCGCCCAGCCGTCGAGCGACGCGCCCTCGGCGAGGTGCACGATCAGCGGGTGGTGGCGCGGCCGGCCCTTGGCCGCGAAGATCCGCCCGACCGCGGCGTCGCTCGCGGCGTCGGCGCCGAGGCCGTACACCGTCTCGGTCGGGAACGCGACCAGCCCGCCGCCGGCGAGGACGGCAGCCGCGCGCGAGATGTCCGGACCGCGCTGCATGGGGAAACACGTCGCATACCACGCCGAGGCGTCCGGGCGAGCGCCGCGCGCAGGAGATCGGCCGGGCCGCTAGGGGGTGTCCCTATTCAGGGCCACCCCCTAGTCATTATCTTCCGTCCGTTCCTCGCTGCGCTGTTCCACCGAGACGCGCCTGTGGCGCGCCTCGTCGGGCTCCGCTCGGCCCGGACTAGGCGTGCGGCCGGGTCGCGGCCACGGACGGCCGATCGGCCCACGCCGCGCGGATCGGCGCCAGCGCCGTGGCGCGCTCGGTCGGATAGGTCTTGCGGAAGTCCATCCAGTCGAGCGCGCAGATCAGCGATGCCTCGGCCAGCCCGAACGCGTCCGGCGTCAGCTCCCGGGCGAGCCACGCGAAGATCGTGTCGGTGCGGTCGAACTGGCGCTGCGCGAACGGGTTGCCCTCGACCGCGATCCCGTCGCGCCGCAGGTAGAACACCTGGATCACCGAGTTGAGGGTCTCGGCGATCGCCGTGAGCAGGTTGCGCTGGCGCCAGGCGTCGCGCGGCGGCGCGAGCCCGCCGTGGCCGCGGGTCGCGAGCAGCCAGTCGATGATCACCTGCGAGTCGAACAGCGTCCGGCCGTCGACGATCGCGACCGGCACCTTCCAGATCGGCGACAGCTCGCGCAGCGCGGCCTGGCCGGCGTCGGTCGCGGTGTCGACCCAGTCGACCGGCTCGCCGAGCTCGGCGGCGACGATCCGCACCCGGCGGGTGAACGGCGATGCAGGCGTTCCCAGCAGCTTCATGCGGGCACGCTACCGCGAACCGCCCTCGCCGCGGGATCGCGCGCGCCGCGTTGCGCGCCCCGCCGGTTGCGATACCCTCGCGGCGTGCAGGTGTTCTTGCTCCGGCACGCCGAGGCCGCCCAGGAGACCGTCGCGATGCGCGACCCGCACCGCCACCTGACGCCGGCCGGCCGCGGCCAGGCCCGCGGCATCGGCGATCGCCTGCGCTGGCACGACTGCACGCCGACCCACATCTGGGCGAGCCCGCTGGTCCGGACCGTCCAGACCGCCGAGCTGGTCGCCGCGGCGCTCGGCGCCGAGGTCGCGGTCGAGGCCGTGCAGGTGCTCGCTCCCGACGAGAACCCGCGGGCCGCCGCCGCCGCGCTGGCCGCGCTGCCGAGCGACGCGGTCGTCATCGTGGTCGGCCACGAGCCCGGGCTGTCCGCGCTCGGCGCGCTGCTGGTCGGCCAGCCCGAGTTCGCCGGCCTGGCCAAGGCCCAGGTCGCCCGGATCGATGACGGCCAGCTGCGCTGGCGGTTCGCGTGCGACGCCGAGGCACCCGAGATTGCAGGGTAGCTGCGATTAGCTGCGATTACTGCTGGACGCAGCCGCGGGTCGGTCAGTGCAGGCCGAGCCAGGCCGGTACGCCGATCGCGCGCTCGGCCGCGAGCAGGCCGAAGCCGACCGCGAGATCGACCGCGGTGATCACCGCGCCGTAGCGCAGGAACCGCCAGAACCCGATCTCGCCGCGCGGGCCCGCGCTCTCCATCACGATGACGTTGGCGACGCTGCCGAACAGCGTCAGGTTGCCGGCCAGGGTCGACGCGACCGCGAGCATGATGTAGCCCCACGTGTGGTCCGGCATGCGCGGGACCCAGGAGATGGCGACCAGCACGAGCGGGACGTTGGACACCAGGTTGGAGGCGAGCACGACGAGCGCGACGAACGCGAGGTCGCCCTCCGCGTCACCGCGCGCGATCATCGGGGCGAGCTGCTCGAACAGACGGTCGAGCACGCCGGCGTGGGCGATCCCCGCGACCACGACGAACAGGCCGGCGAAGAACACCAGGAGCTGCCAGTCGACGCTGGCGAACGCGCGGCGCGGCGGGGTGCGCGCGACGACCATCAGCGCGGCGGCGGCGGACATCGCGGCGCCGGACAGCGACACCCCGGCGAGCGCCATGATCGCGAACGCGGCGAGCGCGGCCAGCGCCTTGCCGGCCAGCGCGCGGTCGAGCGCCGGGCGCGGCGGCGAGCGGTCGGCGAGCGGTCCGTCCGGCAGCGATCGACGGAACAGCCAGATCAGCGCACCGGCGTTCGCGATCAGGCACCCGGCGCCGGCCGGCAGGGTCAGCAGGAGGTACTGCGCGAAGCCGATCGCGCCGTGCGCGTGCGCGGCGGCGCCGACGATCATGTTCTGCGGGTTGCCGCTGAAGCTGACCACGCCACCGACGTTGGCGGCCGACGCGAGCGCCAGCAGGTAGGGCAGGACGGGCAGCCGGGCCTCGACCGCGACCGAGACCACCAGCGGGGTGAGCAGCACGCACACCGTGTCGTTGAGCAGCAGCGCCGACAGCGCGCCGGCAACCAGCGTCAGGCCGAGCAGCAGCGAGCGCGCCGACCGGGCCCGGGTCAGCACGAGGTAGGCGCACAGCCGGAAAAAACCGGCATCCTGGAGGTAGGCCGCGATCAGCAGGATCCCGAACAGCAGGGTGACGACGTGGAGATCGATCGCGTGGAGCGCGGCGTCCATCGGCAGCCCGCCGACCAGGACCATGGCCACCGCGCCGACGACGGCGCCCGCCGGCCGGTCGAGCCCGAGCCAGTGCAGCTGGCGGGTGGCGATCACGAGGTAGGTGACGATGAAGACGACGAGCGCGCCGACCACTGCGACAGGTACCATACGCTGCCGGGCGCATCCGGGTCAGGGCTTGCCAGCGGTAGTCGTGGATCGCCGCGCGCGCCGGTGCGTTGCGCACCTCATGTCGCGTCGCTGGCTCGTCGCCGTGTCCATCACCGCCCACCTGTGCATCCTCGCCGGGGTGTTCGTCTCCGGGATCTGGCGCATCGGGCGCCTGGAGGCCGGGCCCCGAAAATTCGACCTGGCGGTGCAGACCCCGCCGCCCCCGCAGGCGCCGGCGGGTGGTTCCAAGGTGCCGCGGCCGCTGGATTTCAAGCCTCTGGTCCCCAGGCCCATGCCGAACGGGCCGCGTCAGCCGGTCCCGCCGGTCGACACGCCGCCGGTGGAGCAAGCGGTCCAGGGCACCGGCGACGGCAGCGGGTCGGGCTCGGGGGACCCGACGAGCATCGGCACGTGCACCGAGAACTGCGGCGACGCCCCACCGGCCGAGCCGGTGTGCGGTAACGGCTCGGTCGAGGCCGGCGAGCCGTGCGACGACGGCAACACCACCGGCGGCGATGGCTGCTCGGCGACCTGCCGGATCGAGGTCATGCCGCCGCCGGTCCGCACGGTCGCGTCCAGCGTGCTGGCCGGCCTGCGGATCTCCGGCGAGACCCAGGTCCACCCGGACGAGATCACCCAGAACCAGATGATCCGCGACGGCGCCTCGCGGGTCGTGGCGGTGGTCAACCTGTGCATCGGCACCGAGGGCAGCGTGCGCTCCACCCGCCTGGTGGTCCCGACGAAGTACACCGCGTACGACGCCGCGCTGGTCGCGGCGGTCGCCGGCTGGCGCTACGAGCCGTACCGGCTCGATGGCGCGCCGGTGCCGGCGTGCAGCACCGTCCGGTTCGTGTACACGATCCAGTGACCGGCCGGTCACCGGCGAGCCAGGCGCCGTGCGCCGCCGCCCGGTCGCGGCGTGGGGTGGGCCGCCGCGGTGCGAGCGCGGAATGATCCGCGGTCGTCGTGATCGTGGGACTCGTGGGAGTCTGCGCGCTGCTGTGGCTGCTGCGCGCCGAGGTCGATCCGGGTCCACCGCCGTGGGTGGATGACACCGCCGCGCCGGTCGCGATGTGTGATGCGACCTGGTGACCGCCGGACGACCTCGAGTGGCGCTATCCTGGGGCTGCTTGGTAGACCTCGCGATCGACGTCCACGACCTGAGGAAGACGTACCGCACGCCGTTCGCCCGCAAGAAGGTGGAGGCGCTGCGCGGCGTGACGTTCCGCGTCGAGCGCGGCCACATCTTCGGCTTCGTCGGGCCCAACGGTGCGGGCAAGACCACGATGATCCGCGTGCTGATGGGCCTGATCCGGCCGACCGGCGGCAGCGCGATGCTGCTCGGCCACCCGCTGGGCAGCCGCGCCGCCCGGTTCCAGATCGGGTTCCTCCCCGAGTCGCCGTACTTCTACGACTACCTGACGGTCGGCGAGCTGTGCGACCTGGCGGGCCGGCTGTTCGGGATGCCGCGCGCGGCGCGCACGCGGCGCGCCGACGAGCTGATCGACAAGGTCGGGCTCGGCGGGGCGCGCGGCCTGAACCTCAAGAAGTTCAGCAAGGGCATGCTGCAGCGCGCGGGGCTCGCCCAGGCGCTGATGAACGATCCCGAGCTGGTGGTGCTCGACGAGCCGATGAGCGGGCTCGACCCGATCGGCCGCAAGGAGGTCCGCGATCTGATCCTCGAGCTCCGCGATCACGGCAAGACGGTGTTGTTCTCGACCCACATCCTGTCCGACGTCGAGGCGATCACCGATCGCGTCGCGATCATCGCGCGCGGCGAGCTCCAGGCTTACGGCACGCCGGCCGAGCTGGTGTCGCAGCGGCTGCAGGGCGTCGACGTCGTCGTCCGGCTGCCGGCGGCTGCCCCGGACGGCGACGCCGGGCTCGCCGGTGGGGCGAGCCGGGTGCGGCGGGTCGGCGACGAGCTGTCGCTGACGCTGCCGGCCGACGCCGACGTCGATGCCTGGATCGCGCGGGCGCACGCCGCGGGCGCCCGGGTGCTGCAGGTCGCGCCGCGTCACGAGACGCTCGAGGACCTGTTCGTCCGCCGCGTCGCGCCGCCGCCGGCACCGCCGGCACCGGGCGATGCGAGCGCGGGGGAGGTCGCCCCGCCATGATCGGCCGGATCTGGGCGATCGCGCTCAACACGTTCCGCGAGGCGGCGCGGATCCGCGTGCTGTACGGGATCCTCGTGCTGGTGCTCGCCTCGAACTTGATCGCGGTGTTCGTCGCCGAGCTGTCGCACCGCGACGCCGACCGGTTCGCGCGCGACATCGGGCTGGCCGGGATCTCGCTGTTCGGCTCGCTGACCGCGATCTTCCTCGGCGTGTTCCTGCTCTACACCGAGGTCCAGCGCCGGACGATCCACGCGATCGTCTGCAAGCCGATCAGCCGGTGGGAGTTCGTGGTCGGCAAGTTCGCCGGCATGGCGGTCGTGCTCAGCGTGCTGGTCGGTTTGTTCGCGGTCGCGATGCTCGGGATGCTGGTGTGGCAGCGCACCGGGGTGTCGGCCGGCGTGGCCAAGGCCCTCGTGCTGTCGTGGCTCGAGGTGATCACGGTGGCCGCGATCGCGATCTTCTTCTCGTCGTTCTCGACCCCGTTCCTGTCCGGGATCTTCGCGCTGGGGATGTGGGTGATCGGACGGCTGACGCCCGACCTCGAGGCGGCGACCCGGGCCGCAGCGCCGTGGATCCGGATCACGACCCGGGTCGCGCTCGAGATCGTCCCCGACGTTCACCTGTTCGCGGTGTCGGGCCGCACGCTCGACGGCACCGCGGTCAGCGTTCACGGCGACTTCGTGCCGTGGAGCTACGTCGCGCTGGCCGCGGGGCACGGCGTGGGCTGGACGGTCGCCCTGCTCGCGCTCGCCGCGCTGCTGTTCCACCGCCGCGACTTCGCGTGACCGCCATGCGAAGATCGGCGCCTGCCATGGCGAAGACGACCGAGGGCAACCGATCGAGCAAGGGGCGGGGGCCGCGCGCAACCCTGGCCCGAGGACGCCCCGCGGGGGACCTCGGGGGAGCGATCCTCGGCCTGCTCGATTCCGAGCGGGTCGAGCTGCGAGCGGCCGCGGTCTCCGTGCTCGGTGCGGCCGGCAAGGGTGACAGGTCGGTCGCGGCGGCGCTGGCCGCCCGGCTCGCCGACAGCGACGCGGCGGTCCGCCGGATCGCGCTCGAGGCGCTGGCGGACGGCGACGCCGCCGAGCTGGCGCCCTGGCTGGTGCCGCTGCTGCGCGGCGAGGACGCGTCGCTCGCCGAGCGCGCGCTCGAGCTCCTGACCGGGCACGTCGCCGAGGCCGAGGCCACGCTGTGCCGGGAGGTCGGCACCGGGCCGGTCGCGGCGCGGCGGGCGATGGCGCAGCTCCTGCTCCGGCGCGGCACCCGGCCCGCGCTCGAGGCGGTGCTCGACCAGCTGGCCGACGACGAGCTCGGCGAGCAGGTGCTGCAGCTGCTCCGCACCGAGCTCGACCACGCGCCCGCCGGCAAGCTCGCCGACCAGGCGGAGAAGTCCGCGATCGCCCGGGTGGCCGAGGTGAGCAAGGTGCTCGCCCGGGCGACGGCAGCGCCGCGCGGCAAGACCCGGCCCGAGGCCGGCAAGGGCAAGCGCCCCGGCAAGGCGGCAGCGGGCGCTGCGGGCCGCAGCAACGGCAAGACCGATCCGCGCGAACCCGGCACCGCCCGCGAGCTCGCGCTGCTTGGCGGGCTGCTCCGGCTGATCGGCTACCTCGCGCGCCCCGGGACCCAGGGGCTGCTGCTGGACCACGCCGGCGCCGACCGGCCGCGGCCGATCCGGCTCGCCGCGATCGCGGGGCTGCGCCGCCTGGTCGCGCACGGCGAGGCCGGCGGCAGCGACGACGTCCGCGACAAGACCATCGAGGCGATGATCGAGCTCGCCGACGGCGACGACCCGGCGGTCGCGCAGGCCGCGATCGACACCCTGCGCGGCGCGCGGGTCCCCGAGGGGCTGGCCAGGCGGTTCGCCGCGCTCGCCAGGTCCGCCAACCCGGCCGCGCAGAAGCTGGCGATGGAGCGCCTGCCGGCGGGCGGCGGGGCGTCGGCGATCAAGGCGCTGGTCGAGGCGCTCGGCGGCGACGACCCGACGGCGCGCGACGCGGCCGGCCGCGGCCTGGCCAAGGCGCCCGAGGCGGTGGTCCCGGTGACCCGCGCGCTGCTGGCGGCCGGCGACGAGCAGGTCGCACGGCGCTACGCCGGCGTGCTGCGCTCGCACCGCGGCCACGTTCCCGCCCAGGCGATCGACGAGCTCGTCGACCGCGCGCGCGGCGACCTGGAGCGCCACGCCCGGGGCAACGCGACCGCCGACGAGATCGTCGTGTCGCGCGTGCTCGCCGAGCTGATCGCCGACCTCGCGCCGGCCCGCCACGTCGAGCTCCTGTTCGAGCGCGCCCGCCGGCTGCGCAAGGCCGGCAAGTCGGTCGAGGCGTTCGGCAGCCTCAAGCCGCTGCTGCGGTCGCGCGCCGACATCGACGGCGCGATCGACGACGAGCAGCGGTTCCTGCTCGCCGTGCTGGCGCTCGAGGCGGTCGGCGATAGCCTGATCCGCACCGCGCGCACCGAAGATCCGGTGCTCGAGCAGGTCGCGCGGCTCGCCGACAAGGGCTTCCCGGTCGCCCGGCGGCTCGCCCGCGAGCGCGAGG
>JBGQCL010000086.1:0-29947 GCA_041495365.1 Kofleriaceae bacterium
GGGAGCGGCCCCAACGATGTCTGGGCGGTCGGGTGGGAGGGGACGATCCTGCGCTGGGATGGCAAGGCGTGGAATCCCGTATCGAGCGGCACGACGGCCATCCTCAGCGGCGTGTGGGGCAGCGCGGCCGACGATGTCTGGGTTGTCGGCAGCGGCCCCAATTTCAGTCCCGGCGTGCGCATGCATTTCCCGTAGCGCATCTCCGGCCCCGGGCGCGCCCGCTCTGCACGGCGTTGGCCGGCGACCTCGCGGACCGAGTGCCAGCGGCGTGGTCGGCCCGCACTACACGCGGGCCGCGTAGCCGGATTGCTGTCAGGACGGCTGGCGTCAGCGCATCGCCGGCCGCGTGATCACGCTTCCACCGCAGGTCGCACCGACCCGGCCGTCGCGCATGAAGTCGCGCATCATCTCGAAGTAGCCCGCCGCGTAGCGCGTCGACATGCGCTCGTCGAATCGCGATCCTTCGTACTCGATGCGTTCGAGCGCTCGGTCGTATTCGGCGAGAAACCGGCGCGCGATCGCGGGATCGCGCTCGGCGTAGCGCAGGCGGGCGGCTCGCGCCTCGGCGGCTGCGGCGGGATGGATGACGATCAACGGTCGTCGTCCGCGAGACCGGACGCGACGATGAGGCGCGCCTCTTCGATGCTCAACCCGCGGACGGACCCATCCTGGAGCTCTCGCGAACGTCGCTGGATCTCGTCGGCCCATGCAGCGTGGATCGCCGCATCGCTGTCTTCCTCGTAGCCCTCGGCATCAGCGCTTTCCAGGAGCTTCTCGGCGACGCGAACTCGTTCCTGGACCGAGAGCTTCATCGCCTCGCTCAGGATCTTCATCGCTGCTTCGGCCATCGATCAAGTATATCGAGTCACGGCCGATCCGGCGAGCGACCCGCGCAGAGACCCTGCAAATGAATCGTGGAGGCGGAGGGCGTCGAAGGCCACGATGTTGACGCTCCACGACGCTCCAGGCAAGGAAATCCGCGAGGTTCCGACGCTGCCCGGCGCGCCGAGTGTCGCCGAGCATCATGGAGCGACAGCGGATCGTAGCGAGCCCGCTACAGCCGTAGCGGACCCGGTGATCGCCGAGTTGGAAGCCGCGCTGGCGATGCGGCTGGCGGGGGCCGATGCCAAGGCGCTGCGCCGGGTGGAGGAGCTGCTGGACGAGTAGCGCAACGATCCTGGCTGACGCGGCTGCCGGTGCTTGAGCGCCCACGACACACCCAGGGACGGCCATGCATGAGAGGGGAGGACGGTATGGTCCTTCAGCCGCCAAGCCGCGCTAGCCGCTCCTCGAGCCGAGCGACACGTTCCTCAAGCGTTTTCTGCTCCGTCTGCTTGCGAGCGCGCGCCGCCTGGGTTCGTTGCTTCTTGTCGCGCAGGCGAGCGCGAATCAGCGCGCGCTGTTCAGCGCTCATTTGCGCCCAGATGCCCCCCGTGCGCTCGATCTCCTCGCGAACCTGATCGTCGGCGCGGGTTTGGTCCTCGGACCGATCGTCCTCGGTGGTATAGCGGATCGGCATGGCTAACCTTCGTCGGGTAGGAAGTAGGCGGTGATGGGAAAGACGCGGTCGGGGTCGTACAGGTCCCAGCGCCAGACCAAGTATACCTCGCGCCCGTCGTCCGTGGCGCCGAGGCTTTCGTAGGAGCCATCATGCCGGACGATCAGGTCGATCCGCTCTACCCAGGCGGCTTCGAACAGCTCGGCCGTCACACCGTGGCGGACCGCGATGTGGTGCTCCTGATATGGCCCCCAGAGGATCTCGGTCACGCCCCAACAATACCCTCATCGCGACCACGGTGGCGGTCCATGCGACGGCAGCTCGCCATTTCTGACTGCTCCGCAGGCCTTGCGCTGCACGCGGCGTAGGCTCGCGGAGCCATTGGACGAGTTGCAGCCTCCCCGCAGAGCTGGTCGTCGCCGCAGAGCTGGTCGTCGCCGCAGAACTGGTCGTCGCCGCAGAACTGGTCGTCGCCGCGAGGCAGGTAACCCCATGGGCGGCAGCGGCAGCAAGCGCGCCCGCCGGCCGTCGCCGAAGATCTCAATCGAGCTCAAAGGGGCTGGGGTGGGACCATCGCCGACGAGCGGCTGGGTCACTCGAGGTTGTGGAGCTGGCGGTGGTGAGCGTTCTGGTTGTGCGTTGCCCCGAGCTGACCGCGAGCCTTGCGCGTGTGATCGATCCAGGGGAATCGACTACCGATGCCAGATGATCCAGTTCCACCACCAGTTAACCGCTTTAACCCATGGGGTCGGTGGAACCCTTTCGCATTTTCGACGATGGAGGAGCACCTTGCGTTCACCAAGGAATGCCAGGAGTCGTCCGCAGACCCAGATCTTCAAGCTGCGCTCGCCTACGCACGCGCAACGGGGTACGAGGGCATCGAGTTCGTCCTCTTGTCCGCGTATTGGGACGGTTGCAGGACACGCACCTACGCGGGTGGCATCACCGTGGTTCGCGTCACGGATCCTCCCTCGGAACCTCATGTGCCACGGCCCTTTGTCTGTATATATGACGGATGGATCCCACTTGAAGCGACGATAGTTAGTTCGATTAGAATGGCCCTTCGGAGATTGCAGGATTTTGTTGACTTCCTGGCTTATCAGTACGGTGTTCCAGTCCGGATATTCATCAAGTATAGAGAGGCATTTGGTCGAATAGAGTGGCGCGATACCAATGACGAAGATGATGGCCATCTTCGGGACCGCCTGACCCGAGTGTTGGACCTCCCGGATGCATTGCGTGTGGCCGTTCTGCGATGCACACATTGGCACCAAAATGCTCAGAAGCAAGTGCGGACAACGGATCAGTTCTTGAGCCTGTGGCTCGCGATCGAGAGTCTTGCACTTGTGCTGTATGAGAACTCGGGGCTCATCCATCTGCCTCTCGACAGTGAGGTCGTCGCGTTGACAAAGAGGCAACGGCGAGCTGCCCAAGAAGCGCGTGTCGAGCAGATCTTGTCGCAAGACTTCCCGTCCACATCCGAGCGCATATCGGCAGCGTACTTCAACGGCGTCAAAGGTCTGCGTCGTCGTGTTGAAAGTGCCTTGGGTGCCGTCCTCGGCGAGGATGGGAGGATCAATTGGCTGTACAGCCATGGTGGCCCCAACGAAATGCGGAGTAGGCTCGTTCACGAGGGCTGGTCCGAGCTCGATGTGGCACATGCGTGCGACTTAGAGGACTACTGTCGCCGAATCAACCTGCTGATCAAGGAACTCGTCGAGCGCGTCTTGTTTCGCAAGTGGCGGGTTCCCATTGAGCTGCCTCGGAAAACGTTCACGATGCGGATGGATGCCACCAACGCGATTCTGATCGGAACTGGTCTCCGCTTCGAAGGTGACTTCACTATCTCCATTCCATTGCTCGCGCACAAAGGCGTGCTTCGTTTTTGATCCGAGCCTTCCTGCGTGCTCAGGGACGGATCAGAAGCACCGGTCTCCGGACGCGGGTGCATCCCCCCGCCGGTGGTCCAGCGGAATCGCATGGTTGTCGTGCTCGATGTTCGTTACATCGCTCGCCGCGTCGAAGCGGACCCAGCAGGGCGCCGAGGCGCTGGCGACCGTCGAGGCGCTGGCGCGCCGCGTGCTCGGCTGACGCTCGGCCGCGGCAAGCGCGTGTTCCCGGCGACCGGCATCGACCGCCGGTTCACGCTGGCGAAGGCGACGCCCTACCCGACCGGCGTGGTCGGCCTGTACTACACGCGCGCCGCGTAGCCGGGCGAGGAGCCGCGACCCACCGTGCGGTCCGGCGAAGCGCTGACGGTCGAACGGTCACGGACACGGCGCCGGCTGGCGCTGGCACGACCACGCGATCGCGGCCTCGAGCGCGCGATCGCGGCCGGCCGCGATCGCCGCGCGATCGTCGGTGACCTCGTCGTCGGGCGCCACACCGCGGCCCTCGATCGGGTCGCCGTGCGGGTCGTACATGGCGCGGGCCGGAAGCGTGACGGTCGCCTTGCTCATCGGCAGCTCGACGGTGACCGGCGCGCCGCTCGCGCCGCCGGTGCGCTCGCCGATCAGCCGGCCGCCGGCCTCGTGCAGCAGCAGCGCGAGGGTCTCGCACGAGCTGCGGCAGCCGGCGTCGATCACGACGGCCAGGTTCGCCGGATAGGGCGCGGCCGCGGTGCCGTGCACGGTCAGCGGCTGGGCGACGGACCAGCCCCGGCGATCCGGATCCTCGGCGAGCGACTTCCAGGCCCGGTGCGCGTCGCGGGCGCGCTGCGACAGCCGGACGCGGGTCGACCCGCCGGTGACGTCGCCGGCGACGAGCTGCGCGGCGAGCGCGCGCGCGCTGTCCTCGAAGCCGCCGTCGTCGCCGCGCAGATCGACGACGAGGCCGTGCGGCGACGCGGCGATCTGCGCGATCATCGGGCCGACGGTGTCGACCAGCTTGCGGGTCGGCCCTCCGAGGCCGCGCACGCGCAGCACGGCGATCGGACCGCGGTGGTCGAGCTCGATCGCCGGTGGCGTGCCACCGGGGCGGCCGGTGGTCTCGGGCACCACGCGCACGGTGGTCACCGCGCCGTCGCGCTCGCGCGTGATCAGCCGCGCGCGCGGCGCTGCGTCGGCGGCGATCCGCGACGCCGGCCATTGCTCGGCGAAGTCGTACGCGGCGGCCTCGATGCGAGACGCGCTGCGCACCGCGGCGAGGCCCGCCATGCGCCGGTCGACCGGATCGCCGTCGATCGCGACGACCCGATCGCCGACCGCGAGCCCGGCGGCCCCGGCCGACGAGCCCGGCCACACGCTCGACACGATGAGCTCGCCGGCCGCGAGCCGGGTGTCGAGGCCGAGCCGGACGATCCGCCGCCGGGGCTCCGCAGCGCCGCGCTTGCTCCGCCACGCGACGTGGGCGTCGTGCAGCGCGGACACGAAGCCGACCATCACGGCCTCGTAGCGCGTCCAGGTGTCGGCGGCGCGGATCCGCGGCTCGGCGTGCGCGAACAGCGCGTCGAGGTCGACCCCCCACTGCTGCTGCTTGACCTCGAGGTGGGCGTAGGTGTCGCGGATCGCGTCGCGCAGGAACGCGAGCTCGGCGGCGCGCTCGTCGGCCGAGAACGGCACGCGGTCGGTCGAATCGGCGATCGGGGCGACCGGCGCTGCCGGCGCCGCGGCCGGGGCGGCCGGCGCGGGCGGCGACCCGCAGGCGGCGAGCGCGAGCACCAGGCAGGCACGGCGTGGCATCGCCACGAGTATGCATCCGACGGCGCTCCCATGGTCATCCGGCGGCGGTGACGGGGCTCGCGGGCAAGAACTCGCGCAGCAGATCGGCGAGCGGCGTGCGCACCCGGCAGCGGTCGAACCGGAAGCAGTCGGCCAGCGCCTCGGCCGCGGCCGGGGTGAGCCCCTCGAAGCAGCGGCCGAAGTCGCGGACCAGCGGCTCCGCCAGGAGGATGTGGCGGACCAGGGTGTGGACCCACGACCCGACGCCGAACGGGAACGGATCGAAGTCCGGGAACTCCTCGCGAAACGTCCGCTCGATCGGATCGAGGATGTGGCGGACGCCGGTGTCGAGCGAGCCCCAGTGATCGACGCCCAGCCGCGCCTTCCTGGCGAGCACCGGGGCGATGCGCTGGAGGTAGGGCGCGTCGGGCGGCAGGTAGACCACGCCCTGCAGCCCGATGTCCTTGTAGGTCCACAGGCTCCAGCCCGCGGCGTGCTGGTGGTAGAGCGCCAGCTGGTCGCGCAGCAGCTGGGTGCGCTCGGCGTCGCGTGCGGCATCGCCGACGAACACCGGGCCGAACTCGCCGATCCAGATCGGCGTGCCGGTCCGCCGCATGTACTCGGTGCGGGCCAGGAACGTGCGCTCGACCACGGCGCAATCGACGTACTCGCCGCGCGTGGTCCCCGGATAGCCACCGCCGTCGAAGAAGCCGGGCAGCGCGTAGTCGTGCGTGGTGTAGACGCAGTTCGGCATCGGATCGCCGAACATGTGGAAGTCGAGCGAGTAGCGGTTGCCGTCGAGGAACAGCACGTGGTGCTTGTCGACCGCGCGGATCGCGGCCTCGAGCCGGCGGTAGAACGGCGCGATCGCCTCGCCCGTCGGATCGGCCGGTTCGTTGATCGGGTTATAGCCGGCCACCCACGGGTGATCGCGGTAGCGCTCGGCGAGCGCTTCCCACAGGCGCACCGTGCGATCCTGGAAGTGGCGGTGAGTCCAGAAGTCCGCCCAGTGGGTCGGGTTATCGCTGTGCCAGTGCTGGTTCTGGTGGCCCGGCAGCGCGTGCAGATCGAGCACCGTGTAGATCTGGTGGCGCGCGCAGCTATCGATCGCGCGATCGAGCGTGCGGAAGCCCTCGTCCTTGTGCTCGAACGGGCGATCATCGTCCTCGAAGTGGCGATAGTTGAACGGCAGGCGCACGCAGTTGACGCCGATCGAGGACAGAAACCGTGCGTCGGCGTCGTCGAAGAAGCTCGCGAGGAAGCGGTCGAAGAACCGCCGGTACCCCTCGTCGCCGAGGGCCGCGCGGAGCGCAGCGCGCTGCTGGCTCTCGCTGGCCGGGTAACCGGTGATGAAGTTCTCCATGTTCATCCAGCCGCCCAGCCCGATGCCGCGCAGGACGACCGGCATGCCGGAACCGCGGACCAGCTGAGCGCCCTGGACTCGAAGCAAGATGTCGTTCATGAATGCGCTCCCGGAGGAAGGATAGACCGGCGCCCCGAGTCACGGGGACATCGATACTGGCCACGCTGCATCTGTGCGTCATCTTACAAGCCGAACCCGCGAGGTGCTGATCCCATGACTGCATCGAATTTGGCCTCGATCGCGACCTCGTCAGCTTCAGTCCTGCCTCTCCGGTGACCGCGCGCGATCGATATTACGCCGAGCTCCTCGGCCACCTCCACGCGCTCGCGAAGACCGGCGCGGTGGCAGGGGCCAATTTCTGGGGCTATGCCGGCGAATCGCGGCCCGTCCCACCGTTCGGGCAATGGTGGCGGCCGGGGGCTGCGTTGCTGGCCGATCCTCCGCACGAGCCGCAGGGCTGGTTCAGCGTCTACGATTCCGACGCCTCGACCCTCGCGATCGTGGAGAAGTTTTCGCGCCTGATGGCGGACCTCGATCGCCCGGAGCACCAGGCAGGACCGCGATGACCGCAAGACTCATCCCCGAGCTCGAGGTCGAAGACCTCGACCGATCCCTCGCGTTCTACACCGGCGTCATCGGCTGCGCGGTGCTCTACGCGCGTCCGGAGGAGCGGTTCGCGTTTCTCGACCTGGAAGGCGCGAAGCTGATGCTGGAGGAAGCCGCAGGACCGGGCCGCCGCTTCCACATCGCACCGCTCGAGCATCCGTTCGGCCGCGGCGTGAATTTCCAGATCCAGGTGGCGGACGTCGACGCCCTGCATGCGCGCGTGCTCGCGGCGGCGTCGCATGTGGTGCTCCCGATGGAAGACCGATGGTACCGCCGGCACGATCACGAGGTCGGCAACCGCCAGTTCGTCGTGGCAGACCCGGATGGATACCTGCTGCGGTTCTTCACGGACCTCGGGCAACGGCTACACTCGCGCGCCATGACGACCCCGCCTCCCGCGCCGCCCTCTGTCGCTGATCTCGTGGACCGCATGACCCTCGAGGAGAGCGTCTCGGTGCTCGCCGGCGCGGACTTCTGGCGCACCGTGGCGGTCGCTCGCCTGGGCATTCCGCAGATCAAGGTGACCGACGGCCCAGCCGGCGCACGAGGCGGCGGGGCGCTGGTCGGCGGAAAGCGGACCGCAGCGTTCCCCGTCGGGATCGCGCTGGGAGCGACCTGGAGCACGGATATCTTGCAGCAGGTCGGCGAGCTCCTGGCACGCGAGGCGCGAGACAAGGGCGCCAGCGTCGTGCTCGCGCCCACGCTGAATCTGATGAGGAACGCGTTGAATGGCAGGAACTTCGAGAACTACTCGGAGGATCCGGTGCTGACGGGGCGTCTGGCGATCTCCTTCGTGCGCGGGGTGCAAGCGAAGGGCGTCGGCGCGACGCCCAAGCACTTCGTGGGAAACGAATCAGAGTTCGAGCGCGACACCATCAGCAGCGAGATCCCCGAGCGCGCGCTCCGGGAGCTGTATCTCCGGCCGTTCGAGATGGTGGTCAAGGAGGCGCGGCCGTGGGCGATCATGACCGGCTACAATCGCCTGGGCGGCACGTTCTGCAGCGAGCACGTGCGGCTCCTGGAGCAGATCCTGCGACGCGAGTGGGGTTTCGATGGCCTGGTCGTGAGTGACTGGGGCGGCACCCACAGTGCAGGAGCGAGCGCCCGCGCCGGCCTCGATCTCGAGATGCCAGGACCCGCGAAGGCCCGAGCCAACCTGCGGGCGGAGGCCGAGCGCGATGCGGACGTCCGCGCTGCGGTCCAGCAGCGGGCGCTGCAGGTCGTGCGTCTCGTCGAGCGCGCCGGTGCCTTCGCCACCCCAGGCGACGTTCGCGACGAGGCCGAAAAGCAGATCGAGTACCCCGATGTTCGCGCCCTGATCCGACGGGCCGGCGCGGAAGGCATGGTGCTGTTGAAGAACGCGGGCCTGCTACCGCTCCCGGCGGACGCCAGGGTCGCGGTCGTCGGTCCGAACGCCGCGGTGGCCCGCGTCATGGGAGGTGGAAGCGCGCAGATCAACGCACACCGCCAGGTCTCGCCGCTCGACGGTCTGCGGGCGGTGCTCGGAACCGAGCGTGTGGCGCACGCGGTGGGCTGCAACAACGACCGGTACCTGCCCGTGCCACAGACCGCCATGACCATCGAGCTCCGTGCCGCTCCCGGCGCCGAGGTCGTGGCGCGTGAGCAGCGCCCAGACGGAGAGGCGGCGTGGGTGCAGCTGCCCGCCGGGCTGCCTTTCGATGACTTTCATGCGCGGCTGTCGCTCGTGGTGACCGCCCCCGAGGACGGCGAGTACGAGCTCAGCCTCGTGAGCACGGGCCTGAGCCGTCTGTATCTCGGTGACGAGCTCGTGGTCGACAACTGGCACGGCTGGCGGCCCGGCGGTGTCCCGGCGGGCCTCGGTTCGCTGGAGGCCCGCTGCACGCGACCGTTGCGGGCCGGGCCGATCGAGCTCGTCGCCGAGTACGGCCCGCGGGTCTTCGGGGAGGGTGTTGCGCCGTTTCATTCGATCCGCATCGGCTTCGGGCGGCCGCTTCCGGCGAGTACGGTGACGGAGGCAGCCGCCG
Source organism: Kofleriaceae bacterium (assembly GCA_041495365.1). GTDB lineage: Bacteria > Myxococcota_A > Polyangia > Haliangiales > Haliangiaceae > JABFXX01. The sequence goes on from JBGQCL010000086.1 coordinate 9,133, forward strand.
TCGCGGCGGGCGCGGACTGCGCCATCGTCTGCATCGGGACCACCGCGGAGTGGGAGACCGAGGGCGAGGATCGGTGCGGTCTCGATCTGCCCGGGCGTCAAGACGAGCTGGTGTACGCGGTGGCGCGCGCCAACCCCAGGACCGTGGTGGTGCTCCAGACCGGCGGGCCGGTGCACATGCCATGGCTGGACGCGGTGCCCGCCGTGGTGCAGGCCTGGTTCCCGGGGCAGGAGGCCGGCCATGCGATCGCGGATGTGCTCCTCGGGAAGGCCGAGCCAGGTGGTCGCTTGCCTCAGACCTTCCCTCGATCCCTGGACGATGACCCGACGCACCCGCTCACCCCGGACGTGCAGTATCCCGGCGCCAGCGGCAAGGTCGAGTATCGCGAGGGCCTGTTCATCGGATACCGACACGTCGACCGGGCCGGCACGCAGCCGCTGTTTCCGTTCGGCTTCGGCCTCGGGTATGCGTCCTTCGAGCTGTCCGACCTCGTGGCCCCCGCGAGCCTGCAGCCGGGCGAGACGCTCTCGATCACGACCACGGTGAAGAACACCAGCGCCCGGGCCGGCTCGACGGTGGTCCAGGGTTACGTCAGAGATCTGGCGGCTTCGCTCGAGCGACCTGACAAGGAGCTCAAGGCGTTCGCGAAGGTCTACCTCGATGCGGGACAGACCCAGGCGGTGCAGCTCACGCTCGACATGCGCTCGCTGGCGTACTTCGACGATGCGCAGCAGGCGTGGGTCGCGGAGGCGGGTGAGTTCGAGCTGCTCGTCGGCCAGAGCAGCGCCGATCTCCCGCTGCACACGCGGTTCGCGCTGGCCGCGCCGTGGCGGGAGCCGACCGGTTCGACCTGAGCGATGGCCGGCAATCCGCCGCCCTCACAGGCGCGCGCCGGTCGCCTCGTCGAACAGCGAGGTCCGGGCCGGGTCGAAGCCAATCGTGATCCGCTCGCCGACCTTCAACCGGCTCTCCGAGTCGACCAGGAACGCGAAGTTGGTGTCCGCCAGCTTGGTCCAGACCAGCGTGTTGGCGCCCATCGGCTCGACGATCTCGATCTCGACCTCGCGCGAGAACGGCCGCGCCGATCCGTCCTCGCCGATCGCGACACTCTCCGGCCGGACTCCGAGCACGCAGGGTCCGCCGGCCGCGTCCTGCTTGTCGAACGCGTAGCGGTCGAGCGCAACGCTCACGTCGCCCGCGTGGAATGCCGGCGGGGAACCGGCCTTCAGGTCTCCGGACAGGAAGTTCATCTGCGGAGAGCCAATGAAGCCGGCGACGAAGCGGTTGACCGGACGGCTGTAGATCTCGTGCGGTGAGCCGAGCTGCTGGATCAGCCCGTTCCTCATCACGGCGATCCGGTCCGCCAGCGTCATCGCCTCGATCTGGTCATGGGTGACGTACACCATGGTGTTGGCCAGCCGCTGGTGCAGGCGCTTGATCTCGACGCGCAGCTCCGACCTGAGCTTGGCATCGAGATTGCTCAGCGGCTCGTCGAACAGGAAGACATCGGCGTCGCGAACCAGCGCCCGACCGATCGCGACGCGCTGGCGCTGGCCGCCGGACAGCTGCGACGGCCTGCGGTCGAGCAGCGGCTCGATCTGCAGGAGCTCGGCGGTGCGCGCGATCCGCTTCTCGATCTCGTCCTTGGGGACGCCGGCGCTGCTCAGGCCAAAGCTCAGGTTCCGCCGGACGCTCATCGCCGGATAGAGCGCGTAGGACTGGAAGACCATGCCGATGTTGCGATCCTTGGGCTCTTCCCAGGTGACGTTCCAGCCCCTGATGAAGATCTGGCCGTCGGTCACGTCGATCAAACCGGCGATGCAGTTGAGGAGCGTCGACTTGCCGCATCCGGATGGACCGAGCAGGACCAGGAACTCGCCATCCATGATGTCGAGATCGAGGTGCTCCAGCACGGACACGTTGCCGAAGCTCAGCGACAGATCCCGGACGGAGACGCTGGGGATGCCGGCGCTCCCGGCGGCCTTCCGGATCTGCTCCCTCTCGGCGGCTCGCCGCGCGGTCCGCTCGGCCTGGGCCGCGCGTGAGAACGGGTGGAGCAGCTTGCCGAGGATGGATCCGGCCATGACGGTCAACCCTTCACCGCACCGGCCGCGATGCCGCGCACGAACAGCTTGCCGGAGGCGAAGTAGACGACCAGCGGTACCAGGCCGGTCAAGATGGTGGCGGCCATGTTGATGTTGTATTCCTTCACACCCTGCGTCGCGTTGACGATGTTGTTGAGCTGGACGGTCATCGGATAAGAATCTGGCGTGGTATAGATCACGCCAAACAAGAAATCGTTCCAGATTCCGGTGATTTGAATGATCAAGGCAACGACGAAGATCGGCAGCGACATCGGCATCATGATCTTGAAATAGATGCCCCAGAAGCCGGCGCCATCGACCCGGGCGGCCCGGAACAGCTCCTCCGGAATCGACGTGAAGTAGTTGCGAAACAGCAAGGTGTTGATCGGCATGCCGAAGATCGAATGCACGACCACGAGCCCCCACACGCTGCCGTACAGGCCGATGTCTCGCAGGATGATGACGATCGGATAGATCATCACCTGATAGGGAATGAACGATCCCACGATCAGGATCGTGAAGAACACGTTCGCCCCCTTGAACCGCCAGTGCGCGAGCGCATAGCCGTTCACCGACGCGATCGCGATCGACAGCACCACCGAGGGTACGGTGATGCGCACGGAGTTCCAGAACCCGTGGCTCAACCCATCGCAGTTGAGGCCGGTGCAGACGGTCGACCAGGCTCTCACCCAGGGTTCGAACGTGATGTGGACCGGCGGCGAGAAGATGTTGCCGAGGCGAATCTCGGGCAGGCCCTTCAGCGACGTCACCACCATCACGTAGAGCGGCAGCAGGTAGTACAGCGCGACGACGATCAGCGTCCCGTACAGGAAGAGGTTGCGGCGCGACAGCGCGTGGCGTGGCTTCGCCCCTCGGGGACCGGTCAGCTGGCGCGACACCGATGACGAGCGGCTCGCCGCGGCTTCAAGGGAAGCCGTGTCAGCCACGCCGGTTCCTTCCGAACTGAAAGTAGGCCCAGGGCACGATCAGGATGATCACGGGGATCAGCATCATGGTCGAGGCCGCGAGCCCCTGGCCGAGGTTCTGGGCGAGAAACATGTAGTCGTACACGTACTTGGCCGGCACCTCCGAGGCGATCCCCGGGCCACCGCTGGTCTGCGCGACGACGAGATCGTAGACGCGCACGATGCCCGCGGTGATGATCACCAGGGTGGTGATCAGGACCGGCCGCATCATCGGGATGACGATGAAGAGGTAGGTCTTCCACGTCGGGATCCCGTCGAGCCGCGAGGCCTTCCAGATATCCTCATCGATGCTGCGCAGGCCGGCCAGCATCAGGCACATGACGAGCCCGGTGCCTTGCCACAGCGCCGCGATCAGGAGGCCATAGATGACGAGGTCCGCGTTGTAGAGCGGATCGAAGTGGAAGCTCGTCCAGCCGAGGCTGCGCACGATGCCCTGGATGCCGAAGCTCGGGTTCAGGATCCACTGCCAGACCAGACCGGTGACGATGAACGACAGCGCGAACGGATACAGGAAGATGGTCCGGAACGTGTTCTCGAACCGGATCTTCTGATCCATGAGGGCCGCCAGCAAGAAGCCCATCACCAGCGAGAAGGTGAGCGACAGCGTGCCGTAGATCGCCAGGTTCTTGATGGCGACCAACCAGCGCGGCGTGACCCACAGGCGTCGGTACTGCTCGAGGCCCACGAAGTCCAGGCGCGGCAGCAGCTTGGAGCTGGTGAACGAGTAGACGATCGTCCAGACGGTGCAGCCAACGAAGATGACGAGCGCCGTCACGATCATCGGGACCGACGCGACCTTGGCGTTCAAGTTCCGGAACAGCCGGCTGCGACGCTTTGGCGAGGGATCGGTCATCCGAGGCTCGTCGAGGGTACGCGGGCCATCCAGCCCCGATCGAGGCGGTGCCCGAAGGGAGTGCCCGATCAGGCGGGCGAGTCGGAGGTCACTTGGCGCTTGCGACGAGCGCGACGAAGCGCTTCTGTGCGTCCTTGGGCGTCATCTCCGGCTTGGCGAAGAACTCGGCGAACAGATCGTTGATCTGGGTGTTCGAGTCCGCCGTCATCAGCTGATCGGGGGCGGGGATGATGGCGCTGGGGCCCTTGGCGAGGATCGCCAGCCCCTTCTTCATGCAGTCGTCGGCGGCGGACAGGTCGACATCGCCGCGAACCGGAAGCGAGCCCTTCTTGAGGTTGAACGCGACCTGGGTCTCCTTGGAGAGCATCACCGAGGCCAGGGTCTCCTGGGCCTTCGACTTGGCCTCGTCCGTGAGCTTGGGGAAGTAGAACGCATCGCCGCCGGTCTGGAGGACGTCGTGCACGCCGAGACCCGGCAGGCAGGTGTAGTCCTTGCCCGCGGTCTGACCGGCGACCTGGAACTCGCCCCGCACCCAGTCGCCCATGATCTGACCGCCGGCGTCCCCCTTGATGACCATCGTGGTCGCCTGATTCCATTCCTGCACGGTCGACTTCGCCGACAGCTTGCGCGCCTGCTCGGCCGCCTGGAACACCTTGGTGATCTCCGGCCCGGCGGCGAATGCCTTGTCCTTGTCGCCGAACACCTTCCGGTACGCCTCCGGGCCCGCGAGGGCCACGAGCAGGACCTGGAACGTGAGCGTCTCCTGCCACGACTGCCTGCCCTGGGCGAGCGGAATCTTCCCCGCCTTCTCGAGCGCCGGCGCCGCCTTGACGAACTCGTCCCAGTTGGTCGGGATCGGCACACCGGCGTCACTGAACGCCTTGTTGGAGATCCACAGCCACTGCTGCGAATGGATGTTGACCGGCACGCAATAGATCTTGCCGTTCAACGTACAGCTCTCGAGCAGGCTCGCGGGCCGGATGATGTCCTTCCAGTGCTCCTTGGTGGCGAGATCGGTGAGGTCTCGCATCAAGCCGGCCTGGACGAGCTCCTCGGCCTGGCGGCCGTGGTTGAACTGGGTGGCGGCCATCGGTTTGCCGCCCTGGATACGGCTGACCATGACCGGACGCGCCACGTCGCCCGACCCGGCGATGGCGCCGTCGACCCATTTGTTGCCGGTGGCGTTGAACGCCTTGGCGAGCTCGGCGACTGCCGCGGCCTCACCACCCGACGTCCACCAGTGGGTGACCTCCAGGTCGACCCCGGCGGGCTTGGCCGTCTCGCCGCCCGAGCCGGCCTTGGCCGTATCGCTGCCCGAGCCGGCCTTGGCCATCTCGCCCGAGCCGGTCTTGGTCTCGGCGGCCTTGTTGTCACCGCCCTTCTTGCATCCCGGCGCGGCAAACACGACGACCACGACGGCCGCCAATGCGTTCATTGTTCGACGAATCATTCGCTCCCTCCAAGGATCTGAACGTGACAGGCCTCTGGGCTGCTGTACAGATACCCAGCGGGCACTGCCGCAAAGCTGAGGAATTGGACCGTAGTCGCATTCCGCGGAAACCGCAAGGTTCCAGCACGGTGACCACCCGAGCCCGGCCTGTGCCTGCCGTGCCGAGCCTCGCCCGCCCCCGGGGCCGGCGAGGACGCCCGCGCCGCCGCTCGGAGTCTGCCCCGGCACGTCACTCGCGAAAACGGCCGCCGGGCGCTTCATTCGCGGAGGCCGACTCGACGCATCGGCGCTGGTGCATGACGTGGTACTCGCTGTGAGAAATCGTTTCACGCCGCTCCCGCTGCCATGCCGGACGGACCCGGGTATGGTCTCGACCGGGCGGTGGTGACACTCCGGGCCAGGCCTACGGGAAGTCGGTGACCCGCGGCGTGTTGACCGCGATGCCGGGCGCGGTCGACCCACCGGTATTGTCGATCACGTTCGAGATCCCGCCGTTGTTGGTCAGGTTGACGGTGGTCAGGTGGTGGAACTTGACGCTGGCCGTGCTCGGGACCTCGACGGCGCGGGTCAGGAAGACGTCGGGGTTGGTGAACACGCTGTAGATGCCCAGGCCCCAGGCCTCGTGGCTGGTCACCGAGTCGGCGACCTTGTACGATGCCCAGCCGTTCACGCCGCTCGCGCTGCGCCACGACGCCTGGTCGGGCGGGTCGTAGGGAATCTCGGACTGGTAGAACACCACGCGCCCGCCGGTGCCGTTGCTCTGCGCGACCATCCGGAACTTCTCGCTGGTGCCGACGGCGGCCTGCGACGCGATCAGCCGGTGGCCGTTGCCGGCGTCGACGGTGACGAACTTGCCGTTGATCGACGCCTGCAGCGACGTCGTGCCGTCGCTGTGGCTCACCACCTGGAACTGCTCCCAGCTGCCGGCGGTGGTGCGGTTGGCGATCAGGTTGCTCGCGCCGGCGTTCTCGGCGGTGACGAAGTCGTTGTTGGCAGACGCCACGAGGTTGGCCGCGTGCGCGCCCGCAGGCAACGCCGAGAGACCGGCGAACAGCGCCGGAATCCACAACATCCTGAGCTTCGACATGGGTTTCTCCTGATCATGAATGGGTCGTGGCCTGCGCGCAGCGTCGCGCAGCCGCGGCGCGCGTCACGCAGGCCTTCGCGGCCCTTCCGCGCGCCGCCGCGCGTTTCGCCGTAAGAAACGTCAACGCACCGTAAGAACGGTCATTCACCGCCCGGAGTCTGGCGCGATACTCGTGGCGAGCCGGAGCGGGTGACCGCCGTGAATCGCGCCGCCGGGCACGTGGGCAGTTTCCCGGCGCCGGCAGTCGCACATCCCCATCGAGCGCAGGAGATCGCCATGCATCGTCCGTCATCGGCCTCGCGGAAGTCCGTGCACCGCGCTGTGCGTGCCTGGGCCCCCGCGGGGATCGCCGCGCTCGTCGCCGCGCTGGCGTCGCCGGCCGGCGCCACCACCTTCACCGTGAAGAACAACTGTAGCTACACGGTGTTTCCCGGCATCTTCCCGGCGTCGGTGTTCGACAACGGCGGCTGGACGCTGGCGCCGGGCGCGTCGTCGACGTTCACCGTGCCGAGCGGCTCGGTCGGACGGCTGTGGGGCCGCACCGGCTGCAACTCCGCGAGCCCCGCACAGTGCGCGACCGGCTCGTGCGGCGGCACCGGCTTGCAGTGCGCGGGCACGACCGGCCAGCCCAACACCTCGCTGTTCGAGTGGAACATCAACGCCAGCGGCACCGACTGGTACGACGTGAGCTACGTCGACGCGGTCGACAACCCGATCGGGGTGACGGTCACGAACGGCGCCTGCGTGTCGCCCAGCGTGTGCAGCGCGTCGGTGATCACCAGCTGCCCGGCAGATCTCCGGAGCGGGGCGTTCTGCCTCAGCCCGTGCTCGCGCTACAACACCGACCAGTTCTGTTGCCGCGGTGCGTTCGGCACGCCGCAGACCTGCGTGGTCGCCAGCTGGACCGCGTCGGCGCAGACCTACGTCAACAACATCCACGCGCAGTGTCCGCGCGAGTACTCGTATGCCTACGACGAGAACGCGGGCGGCGCGCTGCAGACCTGCCCGACCGGGTCGAACTTCACGATCACGTTCTGCCCGGCCGGCTCGGCGCCGCCCCCGCCGACCAACGTCGCGCTGGGCAAGCCGACCAGCTCGTCGTCGAACGAGTCGGCCGCGTTCACGCCCAACCTGGCGGTCGATGGCAACGCCGGGACGCGGTGGTCGAGCGCGTTCAGCGATCCGCAGTGGATTCGCGTCGATCTCGGCGCGACCTTCGCGATCAACCGCGTGGTGCTGCGCTGGGAGACCGCGTTCGGCCGCGCCTACCAGATCCAGACCTCGAACGACGGCACCACCTGGACGACGATCCACAGCACCACGACCGGGGCGGGGGGCGTCGAGGACCTCGCCGTGACCGGGACCGGCCGGTTCGTCCGCATGAACGGCACGGCGCGGGCAACTCAGTGGGGTTACTCACTGTTCGAATTCGAGGTGTACGGCACGCCGCGATAGCGCCGTTGAATTGGCCATCTGCTCGGCCTATCGTCGCCGGCGAGCTCTGGCTCGATGTCCGGCGAGCCGCGCCGGCGTCGAGCCCTTCACAGGGTTCGGCAGGGTTCGGCAATGACCACACTGTCGCGGCGCTTCTCCGGAGCCTTCCTCCTGCTCGTCGCGATGCCGAGCCTGGTGGTGTCGGTGATCTTGTCGCGGCTGTACCTGAGCGCGCTGCGCAGGACCGTCGAGCTCCACAGCCAGGCGACCGCCGACCAGGTCGCGCAGAATGTGCGCGCCGAGACCGAGGGCACGGCGATCCTGGCCGCCGCGCTGTTCCACGACCGCGAGCTGCGGCGCCTCGCGGGCGGCTACGCCCAGGCCGAGGGCCCCACCGAGCGCTTCGTCTGGGCGCGCGCGCTCGACGAGAAGCTGGTGAGCTTCTTCACGTACTCCAACCGCGTCGGCGAGGTGGTGCTCTACCTCGGGCGGGCCGGCATCTACCGCTACGCGAACTCGTTCCGGCTGGCGGCGGCCGCGCCGGTGGAGCTCGCCGAGCTCGCCGGGGCGGCGGCCGATCCGGGCAAGGTGTCCCTGCTCGACACGCTCGACGCGACGCACGGCGGCGAGCACATGATGTCGATCGCGGTGTGGTCGGCACCCGATGACCCGAGCGCCGCGGTGGCGCTGCTCGTGCGGCTCCGCGTCCCGGCGTTCGACGCCCTGGCCGCCGGCCCCGGAGGCGACGGCGGTCCGGATGTGGTGATGCTGGGCCGCTCGGGGCAGCCGATCCTGTCGAGCCTGCCCACCGGCGCGCTGGACGGCGCGCTCGGCCGCGAGCTCGCGGCGCGGACGGCGGCATCCGGGGCGCCGGACGCGCGCGGCGAGCGCTCGTCGTTTCGCGCGCTCCAGGCCGGCGGGCGATCCTGGCTCGCCACGGTCCAGCCGCTGGAGTCGACCGGGTGGACCCTGGTGCTACTCGCCGACGAGGCCGCGCTGTCGCGGCGCGTGACGCGCTATGCCTGGTACCTCTACCCCGCGATCGCGCTGCTCGCCGCGCTGTTCATCGCCTACGCCGGCCGGCTCGCGGCCGAGCGCGAGCGCACCGAGCGCGACCGGCTCGCGGCCGAGCTCGAGGCGTTGCGCTACCAGATCAACCCGCACTTCATCGCCAACACGCTGAACTCGATCCGGCTGATGGCGAGCGCCGCGCGCGCCGACGCGATCGCGAACATGACCCGCGACCTGATGCGGATGGTGTCCGACAGCTACGCCGGCGCGAGCGCGCTCACCGAGCTGTCGCGCGAGCTCGCCAGCATCACCGCCTATGTCGGTATCATGAAGGTCCGGTTCGGCGAGCGGTTCGCGCTCGAGGTCGACGCCGCGCCCGACACCGCGTCGCTGCTCGTGCTGCGGATGCTGCTCCAGCCGATCGTCGAGAACGCGATCCTGCACGGCTTCGCCGGGGGCGCAAACGGTCGGGCCAGCCGCGCCAGCCGCGGGACGATCCGGGTGTCCGCCCGGCGCGAGCGGCGCGCGGTGCCGGCGCCGCCCAGCCCGGAGCCCTGGGCCGTCGCCATCCCCGGCGAGGTGCTCGTGCTGGAGGTCCACGACGACGGCGCGGGGCTGGCGCACGACGCAGCCGCACGCGCCCGCCCCGCCGGCCGCCGCGGGCCCGAGAGCCTGCACCGCATCGGGATCGCCAACGTCGAGCGCCGGATCGCGCTCAACTTCGGCGCAGCCTATGGACTGGCGATCGAGAGCGAGCCGGGAGCGTTCACCCGCGTGCGCTACGTGCTGCCCGCGCTCGTGCGGATCGCCGCCGCCGACCCCGCCCCGCGCGAGGCCCCCCGGGAGGCCGACCATGCATAGCGTGCTGCTCGTCGACGACGAACCGTTCGTCCGGCTGTCGCTGGCCAGCCTGTGCCCGGCGGGCACCGGCGGCTTCGATCTCACCGCCGAGGCCGGCAACGGCGCCGAGGCGCTGGCGGTGCTCGCGGCCCACCCCGAGATCGACATCGTCCTGCTCGACCTGTCGATGCCGGTCATGGACGGGCTGGAGATGCTGCGCCGGCTCCGCGCCGGGCCGCCGGCGCACCCGCTGGCGGTGATCGTGCTGTCGGCCCACGACGACTACCACCTGGTGCGCGACGCGTTCACGCTGGGCGCGATCGACTACCTGCTCAAGCACGAGCTCGATGCCGGCGCGCTGCGCGCCGCGCTGGACAAGGCGGCATCGGGCCTGGCGCCGTCGAGCGAGCGGACCCGGACGATCCTGCAGCGCCGCGAGCTGGAGCTGCTCAAGGCCCAGGTGCTCCGCGATCTGCTCGCGGCGGCCGCGCCGCCCGAGATCGAACAGACCTTCGCCGGCCTGGGCATCGCGCTCGCCCCGCCGTTCGCCGTGTGCTGCTTCTGGATCGAGGACCTCGAGGCGGTCGCGCGCCGCGAGGGCGGCGACGGGCTGGCGCGGTTCTCGGAGATGGCGGCGCGGTCGCTGCGCCAGGCGCTCGACGCCGCGGGCCGCGGCGAGCTGGTGCCGCGCGAGCCCGGCGAGCTGGTCGTGCTGTTCTCGCCGGCGCCGATCCCGGACGGCCCGGCGCTGGATCGCACCGCGCGCGCGTTCTGCGAGGACGCGGCCGACTACCTCGCGCGCTACCTCAGCGTGAAGATCACGTTCTCGCTCGGGCCGACCTGCGGCGCGATCCGCGACGCCCCGGCGGCGCTCGCCGCGGCCCGCGCCGCGCACAAGGTCGAGTCGCGGATCGTCGTCCTGGCCAAGCGCGCGATCCACGAGCGGTTCGCCGATCCCGAGTTCTCGCTGGAGGCGGCGAGCGAGCGCGCCGGCGTGTCCAAGAATCACCTGAGCTTCGAGTTCTCGCGCGAGACCGGCGAGACCTTCACCGAGTACGTCGCGCGGGTCCGGATCGACGAGGCCAAGCGTCTGCTCGCGACCACCCAGCTGCTGGTCTACGAGGTCGGCGCGCGCGTCGGCTATCCGAGCGTCGAGCACTTCAGCCGGGTGTTCAAGAAGCTCGCCGGGGCCAGCCCCGTGAAGTTTCGCGCCGGCCTGCATCCGGGGGGCAGCGGTTGGCCATGACCGCGGCAGCCATGAGCTCCAGGGCGCTGCTCGGCCTCGCGTCCGTCCTGCTCTCGGCACTCCCCGCCCCGGCCGGCGCCGAGTCCAAGGTCACCCTCAAGATGGGCGACAACCTGCCCGACCGCAGCAACACCTGGGGCGCGATCGTCGAGCAGATCAACAGCGAGTTCAAGGCGGCGCACCCCGGCACCGAGATCGTGACCGAGAGCTATCCCGATCAACCGTACCAGCAGAAGATCAAGATCTACGCGACCGCCCGGCAGCTCCCCGACGTCTTCAAGTTCTGGAGCGTCACCTCGCTGCTCAAGCCGCTGGTCGACGGCGGCTTCGTGGCGCCGCTCGACCGCGCCGAGTTCGACGGCCTGGGATACCTGCCCGGCGCGCTCGACGCCAACACCTACAACGGCAAGCTCTACGGCATCCCGGTGTCGACCGACTTCTGGGTCGTCTACTACAACAAGCAGCTGTTCAAGGACGCCGGCGTCGACCGCGTGCCGGCCACGCTCGACGAGCTCTACGCGCTGATCCCGCGGTTCAAGGCCAAGGGCATCATCCCGATGACCACCGATGGCAAGGACGCCTGGCCGCTGTCGATCACCTTCGACGTGCTGACGTGGCGGATCTCGGGACAGAAGGGCCTGCCCCGGCAGGCGATCGAGCGCAGGATCAAGTTCACCGATCCGGTGTTCGTCCGGGCCGCCGGCGAGCTCCAGCACCTGGTGACGTCCGGGCTGTTCCAGGACGATCTGATGGTCTCGGACTACGGTGCGGCCCGTAACCTGTTCGGCCAGGGCAAGGCCGCGATGTACCTCATGGGCTCGTGGGAGCTCGGCCTGGGGGCCGACAAGGTGTTCTCGGCCGCGTTCCGCGGCAGCGTCGATGCGTTCAAGTTCCCGGCGGTCAAGACCGGCAAGGGCTCGATCGACGATCTCATGGTCTGGTATGGCGGCAACTACGTGGTGAGCGCGGCGAGCAAGAACGTCGCGCTCGGCAAGCAGTACCTCGTGTTCTACGCCCGGCGGTTCCCCGAGCTGGCGTGGGACAAGCAGGCCGCGCTGCCGGCGCAGACCGTCAAGCCGCGGCCCGCCGATACCCAGGTCGCCAAGTCGATCCTGCGGATCATCGGCGAGGCCAGCGCGACCTCGGGGACGCCGTCGCTCGACCTGTCGACGCCGCGGTTCAAGGACGACCACGAGAACGCGATCCGCGAGCTGTGCTCCGGGCTGATCACGCCGGAGGCGTTCGTCAAGAAGCTCGAGGCCGCCGCGGACAGGGCGGCGAAGAAGTAGCGGTGGCAGCCGATCCGTCGCGGAGCCGCGCCGCGAATCGCCGGTCAGTGCGATCCGTTGGAGCGGCTCCAGCAGACCGTGGAGCCCTTCAGCATGCGGCTGGCCTCGCACACCCGCCGCCAGGGCTCGTTGTACTTGAAGACCGCGCCGGTCCCCGCCGGGTCGGTGATGGGCAGCGAGGAGGTCGGCAGACCGCCGCCGGCCGTGGTGGTCGGCGTGCTCAGGAACGGCGACAGCGGCGCGGGGCTCCCCGCCGGGCGGACGCCGACGTGGAGGAACGGCGTGTTGACCTCCAGCGAGTGACAGCCGTTGCAGGTGTTGAAGCCGAAGTGATGGCGCTCGATCGGCGCGAGCGGCGACACCGCCGTGTGGTCCCAGAACGGCGGTGGCCCGGTCAGCGGCGCCGACGACTCGCCGCCGAACAGCGCGGTCGGCAGCGGCCGCTGCTGGAACGTGGCGAGCGGCGCTGCGTTGGCGTTGAGGTAGGCGTCGAGCGGAGCCGACAGGTTCATCGAGTCGTCCAGAGTCTCGGCGGTCGTGGTCGCGAGCAGCAGGTCGCCGCCCGGCACGCCGGAGCCCGGCAGCAGGTGCGCCTCGCGCAGCTTCCACGGCGCGCCACCGAAGTCGAGCTCGTTGCTGCGCACCTGGCCGATCGACGTCCCGAGGTTCGGTCCGCCGGGGAGCGCTCCGACCGCGGTGATGTCGTTGAGGATGCCCTCGAGCTTGGCCATGTAGGTTGGCGAGCCGATCGCCAGGGAGCTCAGCACATGCCAGTCGTTCTCCCAGTTCTCGGGGGTGTACGGCACCATCGCGCGCTGCGGCGGCAGCTGGTACTCGAAGATCACCGCGGCGCGGAGCGGGTTGCCGCTCGCGCCGAGCACGCCGAACACGAAGCGGGCCTCGCCGGGGCCGACGCCGGTGTAGCCCGCGCACTCCAGATCGACGCGGTTCGAGATCGCCAGCAGGCGGAACGGCGCCCGCTTGAGGTCGAGCGGGCACGCTCCCGGGCCGGTGATCGGCGACCCCGCGGGGCAGCCGCTGGCGACCAGCCAGGGATCGATCACCAGCGGCCGGATCCCCGGGCGCGGCGGCACCGGGAAGCCATTGACCACGAGCGGAATCTCCCACTGGTGCAGCCACTCGGCCGCCAGGACCTGCGGGGAGCCCGCGCCCGCCATGCGCGTCATCAGCTCACGGAACGTCCAGATCCCCTGGGTGCCACCGCCGGCGCAGGATCCGGTCCAGGACGTGCGGCACGGATCATCGACCACGCTCACCTTGGTGATCAGGATCTCCGACCCGAAGTTGACCGGACCGGCGTAGAAGCTCGGGTCCATCGGGTCGAGATACGGGCACTGCGTGATCACGGCCTGCTCGGCGGTGGACACGATCTCGGGCGGCTCGGGGCCCGTGCACGCGACGCATGCGAGCAGCGACGGACCGAGGACGACGACGGCTAGCGAGGGCTGCTTCACGAAGTGATCTCCTTTTCCGGTGGGAGTGATGCGCGCACTCGACCGCTCGCTCTCTGACAATATCGAGTTAGCGTCGAGGCCAGTATCGGACATACAAACATGTGTCAATCGCCGAGATCAACCGATACGCGCACCGATCGCACGACGGATATCGAGCGCGCCCCCGTGCACGCAACGATTGCCGCAGATTCGGTGATATCGAATCGCGACCGCAGGAATATGCGGCACCATGCGCGGCGCGCCGTGCCGATTCGCACACTGCACATGTGGCCTCCCAGCCCGCAGCATTTAGCGACGCGGACCATCACGCACAGGGCACCGACGGCACGGCGTTCCGGCTGGTCCAGCGGTCGGGCCCGGAAGCAGACCCGCGGGTTCACCGCGGTCGCCGGAGATCGCAAGAGCGGCAGGCCGCGCGCATCGCGCTGCGCTCCGAAGCACGACGAGTCCACCGGATCCGCGTGCGCCCGGCGCGGGTGCAGCGCGCCCGGATGAGCTTCGGGTGCGCGATGCGCCCGGGCCCGCTCGCTGGACGACGTGGGAGCGACGCGCGCGGGTGGCGTGCCGCGTGCACGCAGCGCCGTCATGAAGGTTCTGTGCGTCCACCCGAGCGGGCTGCTCTACAACGAGATCTTCCTGCGCCTCGAGCCGCTCGGCCTCGAGCTCGTCGCCGCCGCCGTGCGCAACGCCGGCCACGACGTGCGCCTGCTCGACCTCCAGGCCGCCTCGCATCGCGCCTACCACCGCACGATCGAGTCGTTCCGGCCCGATGCCGTGCTGTTCGGGATGAACTACCTCGCCAACCTCCCCGAGGTCGTCGACCTGTGCAAGGCGACCAAGGCGCGGCGGCCGGGCGTGCTGATGTGCGTCGGCGGCCACAGCGCGTCGTTCGTCGCGCGCGATCTGGTCGAGCACGGCGACGGCGCGATCGATTGCGTCGTCCGCGGCGAGGGCGAGGAGGCGGCGCCGCGCGTGCTGGAGACCTGGCGATACGATCCGCGCGGGCTCGATCGCGTGGCCGGCACCGTCACGCCGTACGGCGAGGGGCCGCCGCCGACCCAGGTCCACTCGCTCGACGATCTGCAGCCGGCGCGCGACCTGGTCCCCGATCGCCGGAAGTACTTCATCGGCATGCTGGACCCGGCGGCGTCGATCGAGTTCTCGCGCGGCTGTCCATGGGACTGCTCGTTCTGCAGCGCGTGGACGTTCTACGGGCGCAGCTATCGCAAGCGCGCGCCCGAGGTGTGCGCCGAGGACCTCGCCCGGATCCGCGAGCCGGGCGTGTTCATCGTCGACGATGTCGCGTTCATCCAGGCCGAGCATGGCCACGCGATCGCCGACGAGGTGGTGCGCCGCCGGATCGCCAAGCGCTACTACCTGGAGACCCGCGGCGATGTCCTGCTCCGCAACCGCGAGCTGTTCCGGCGCTGGAAGACGCTCGGGCTCGAGTACATGTTCCTCGGGCTGGAGGCGATCGACGACGACGGGCTCAAGGCGTTCCGCAAGCGGATCCCGCTCGGCAAGAACTTCGAGGCCCTGGAGTTCGCGCGCTCGCTCGGACTGCGGGTCGCCGTGAACATCATCGCCGATCCGAGCTGGGACGAGGCGCGGTTCGCGGTGATCCGCGAGTGGGCGCTGTCGGTGCCCGAGATCGTGAACATCACGGTCAACACGCCGTACCCGGGCACCGAGAGCTTCACGACCAGCGCCGGCGCGCTGACCACCCGTGACTACCGGCTGTTCGATATCCAGCACGCCGTGCTGCCGACCCGGCTGCCGCTCCCGCGGTTCTACGCCGAGCTGGTCAAGACCCAGCAGGTGCTCAACCACAAGCACCTCGGGCTGGCCGCGCTGCGCGCCACCGCGGCGACCTCCGCGCGCCTCCTGCTGCGCGGCCAGACCAACTTCGTCCGCATGCTGTGGCGGTTCAACTCGGTCTACGATCCCGCCCGCCAGCTCGCCGACCACGGGCGCCCGGTGAAATACGAGATGCGGCTCCCCCCGCCGATCGCGGCCGAGCCCGGCGCGGCGCGCCGCCGGCTGTTCGTGCTGCAGCCGAGCAGCACGGCCGCGCGCGCCAGCCGGGCGATCACCGCGGACACCGAGTCCAGCGGCCCGCGCTAGGCGACCAGGCGAACCAGCTCGCGGGTCAGCGCGCCGTCGGGCCGGGCGAGCTCGTCGAGGATCGAGTAGTGGTGGTGACCCGGCAGCACGGTCAGCGCCATCGCCATGCCCAGCGCGTCGGCGACGCCCTGGAAGCTGGTCGACTGGCGCTGGAGCTCCGGCAGCTCGTCGCCGCCGACCGCCAGGGCCAGCGGCGCCATGCCGGGGCGCAGCGTGCGCGCCGGGCTCAGCGCGGCGACCTCGCCGGCGTCGAGCCGCAGCCGATCGTTGATGTAGGTCAGCGCGATCGGCTCCAGATCGAAGATCCCGCTGATCGCCACCGCGCTCCGCACGGCGGGATGGCCGCACGACACCGCGGCGAGGTGGCCGCCGGCCGACCAGCCGCCGACGCACAGCGCGCGCCGGTCGAAGCCGAACACGGCCGCGTTACCGTGGAGGAACGTCAGCGCGTCGGAGACCTCGCGGACGATCTCGGACAGCCGCACGGCCGGGGCCAGCGTGTAGCCGACGATGGCGACGTCGATCCCGCGCTGGCGCGGCCCCTCGGCGACGAACGCGAACATGTCCTTCGAGTTGCGCTGCCAGTAGCCCCCGTGGAGGAACACGAACAGCGGCGCGCCGGGGCGTCCCGAGGGAACGTAGTCGAGGCGGTTCCGCTCCTTCGGCCCGTAGGCGATGTCGAGCCGCGCCCCCGGGGCGCCGCGCACCTCGTCGCTGCGGCGGCGCCAGCGCTCCAGCCAGCGCTCGCTGTCGGCGACGGCGGCGCTGTTGTTGTAGGCGGCGTCGAGCGCCGCCCGGTTCATCCCGCGATAGATCGGCGAGTCGGCGGATCTCGTGGTGTCGGTCATGTCATGCGTGCCCGCGCTGCGCGGTCGGCAGCATCGCACACCGGGGATCGCCCCTGGGAACGCGACCGGCAGTTTCCGCGCCGGTGTCGCCCGCATCGCGCCGCTGCGGCCGGAAGGCGCGCAGGTCCAACCACACGACCCGGCGGGCGTGTGCCGCCGTCCCGGGCTGCCTTCTGTCACGGCCCCGGCACGCCCCGGCGCGCCCCGGACCGGGCGTGCCGTGTCCTGCCCTGCAGCGGTGCCCTGTATGCGATCGAGCGTAGCGCGGCGGTCGACAAGAAGCGGATCGGGCTGTGGGGCGGCTCGTACGGCGGCTTGCTCACCGCGCTCGGCCTCGCGCGCAACCCGGAGCTGTTCAGGGGCCATGCTATGTTCCTGCCATGGTCCATGGTGTGACCCTCGATGCGCCGCCGCTGGAGCTCGCCTACGGCCGGCCGATGTCCATCGAGGAATGGGAGCAGATGGACGAGGACGCCCCGGGTGAGCTCGTCGATGGTCGGCTCGAGGAGGAAGAGGTGGCAGACAGTCCGCACGAGGTGATCGTGAGCGCGCTCCTGTACGTGCTCCTCACCTGGGCGCGCCAGGGCAACCGTCGGGTGCTGTCGTCGGAGACGAGGTACGCACTCTCCGACCGCCGCGGTCGCAAGCCCGATATCTCGGTGTTCTTGACGCGCGATCGCAAGCTGCCGCGCCGCGGCGCGATGCGGTTCCCGCCCGACATCATGATCGAGGTCATCTCCCCCGACCCGAGGAATCGCCGCCGCGACCGCATCGAGAAGCTGAACGAGTACGCCGCCTTTGGTGTGCGCTGGTACTGGCTTCTCGATACCGAGGCGCGGACCCTCGAGATCCTGAAGCTCGGCGACGATGGGCGGTATGTCCATGCCGTCGATACCGCCGGTGGGAGGATCGACGTGCCGGGCTGTGACGACCTGACGCTCGACCTGGATTCCCTCTGGCGCGAGCTCGACGAAGAGATCGATCCTGAGGCTCCGTCGAGCGGGACCTGAGCTGGCCGGAGCGCGCACGGAGGCCCGGATCGCCGTCGATCAGCTCGCCTGCGCTGCCGCGCCATCCGCCGCCAGCGCGGCGAGCCGGCGGCGTCGCGCGGGCGCCGCGACCAGGTGTCCGGCGGCGACCGCAGCGCCGACGCCGAGGCACAGCGCCCACAGCGCGGGCGCGCCGAGCCGATCGATCACCTGCCCGGCGAGGATCGGCGACAGCCCCATGCTCATGCCCCACACCATGGAGTAGGCGCCCTGGTAGCGACCGCGCAGCGCGACCGGCGCGAGGTCGGCGACCAGCGACGAGGCGACCGGGAACCCGACGACCTCGCCGACGGTCCACAGCGCCGCGCCGGCGAGGTAGAGCGCCAGGCCCCAGCCGTGGACGCTGCCGAGGCCGAGCTCGCCGAGCGAGCGAGCCAGGCCAGGCACCAGCGCGTTCAGCCCGTAGCCCAGGCCGAACAGCAGCGACGAGATCGCGAGCAGGCGCGAGCCGTCGAACGGGCGCAGCCGCGGCGCCATCCAGGGCTGGAGCGCCACCACGTCCGCGCAGTTGAATGCCATCAGCCACGCGAAGCCGCGCGAGCCGTGGCCGTGCGCCGTCATGTCGAGCGGCAGCGCGAGCTGGAACTGGGTGAACACCATGAGCGCCATCAGGTGCAGCCCGGCGAACGCGAGGAACGTCCGGTCCACCGCCACCCGGGCGAGCCCGCGCAGCGCCGGCTCGTGGTGCAGGTCGGCCGGCCGGGTCTCGGGGACGCGCCAGGCGACGATCGCCGCGCACACGAACGTGGTCCCGGCGTCGGCGACGAACAGCAGCCAGAGGTAGCGATCCGGCACCACGCCGCCGACCGCGAAGCCGATGGCGAGGCCGAGGTTGACCGCCCAGTAGACCAGGCCGTAGGCGCGCGTCCGGTCCGCCGGCGGCACGACGTCGGCGATCATGGCGTTGCAGGCGGGGAAGAACAGCTGCGAGGTCCCGCCGCCAAGGAACGCCAGCACGAACAGCAGGCGCAGGTCGGCAACGAACGCGATCGCGAGCACGCACGCGCCCCCGAGCACCAGCCCGAGCAGCATGGTGATCCGCCGCCCGACCTGGTCGGTGAGCACGCCGGCGACCGGCGACGCGAGCCACCCGCCGAGGCCCCAGCAGCCGACGATCCAGCCGGCGGTCGCCCTGGAGGTCCCGAGGTCCTGCGTGAGGTGGAGCGCGAGGAACACGCCGACGAAGCTCGCGGCGCGGTTGACCAGCGTGCCCCAGAACAGGACCCAGAACACGGGCGACAGGGCCGGACGAGACGTGCGCGGGACGGTCATGGCGAGGCGGCGAACGTGCAGGTGTAGCGCACCCGCCCCACCCCGGGCGCACACGTTCATCGCATGCGCGGCAGATCAGGTGCGATCGCCGTGCGAGTCGGTTCACTCCGCGCACCGGAGCGGCGCTGGCTCAACGTGCGGGCTGCGCTCGCGGCATGGACCCGGGCGACCACGTCGTCCTCGTCGAGCAGCGACGGGACCTCGAGGTAGTCGGCGAGGTAGCGCCGCAGCTCGGGCTCGGGGCTGCCGTCGCCGACGCCGAGCACCTCGGCGCCGACCTCGGCGAGGCCGCGCGTGAACTGCCGCATCTCGGGCGGATACCTCGGAGACAGGAACACGACGCGCACCCCGCGACGGTATCCGCCGATACCGGCCGCGACAAGCCGGGCGCGACGCTTGTGCTTGCGCGGCGCGCCGGTTGAGGCGATCAATGGCCATGTCCTCCGATGCGGTGTCCGATGCAGCGACCGAGGCAGCGCCCAGGGCCGTGCCCAGAGCCGTGATCGATCACTTCCTGGAGCAGGCCGGCCATTGCGCCGACTACGGCTCGCCGTTCATGGCGTGCCTGATCGAGCTGCTCTCGCGCGACATCGAGGCCGGCGGTCCGACGGCCGAGCTGGTGGCGGGCTGGCCGCGATCGCCGCGCGCCGACGCGCTGTCGCTACGGATCGCCGGCGCGCTGCACGCCGCGGTGCTGTCCGGGCGCGATCCGGCGCTCGCCGCCGAGTACCCGGCCGCCCGGCCGGCGTGGGACATGGCGCGGGTCTGGCCGCTGGTCCAGAGCTTCCTCGCGCGCGAGCGCACCTGGATCGCCGGCTTCCTCGGCTCGGCGCCGCAGACCAACGAGACCCGGCGGACGATCGCGCTGCTCGCCGGCTTCCTCTGGCTCGCCGCGCACCACGACCGCGAGATCGAGCTGCTCGAGATCGGCGCCAGCGCCGGGCTCAACCTGTACTGGGACCGCTTCGCCTACCGCACCGCGAGCTGGCAGTGGGGGGACGGTCCCGTGCAGATCTCGACCGAGTGGATCGGCGCACCGCCGCCGCTCGACGCGGTGCCGCGGATCCGCGCGCGCGCCGCGTGCGACCTCAACCCGATCGACATCCGCGATCCCGGGGAGCGGATGCGCCTGCGCGCGTACATCTGGGCCGATCAGGTCGAGCGGCTGGCGCGGTTCGACGCGGCCGCCGAGGTCGCCGCGGGTCACGACCTGCGCGTCGAGCGCGCCGACGCCGCCGAGTGGCTGGAGGCCCGGCTGCCGCGCCGCTCACCCGACGCGCTGACCGTGGTCTACCACTCGGTGTTCTACCAGTACCCGCGGACGGAGACCCGCCGGCGGATCGCCGCCGCGATCGCGCAGGCCGGCGAGCGCTCGGCGGCGCCGCTCGCCTGGCTGCGCCTCGAGCCCGAGACCGTGCTCGGCGGGCCGCGCGACAGCGAGCGGTTCCTCGTCGACCTGGTGACCTGGCCGGGCGCGGAGCGGCGGACGCTCGCCGCCACCGACGGCCACGGCAGGTTCGTCGAGACGCTGGGCTAGTCCGGGCCGAGCGGAGCCCGACGAGGCGCGCCAGAGGCGCGTCTCGGTGGAACAGCGCAGCGAGGAACGGACGGAAGATAATGACTCGGGGGTGGCCCTGAATAGGGACACCCCCTGGCGCGGCGCCGGACCGGTCGCTCAGTGCCGGGGCTTGCCGTCGATGTCGGTGTTCAGCCGGTAGTCGGTCGCGTCGCCGACGACCGCGCGCGGGCTGAGCCGGAAGTCGGTGA